>JAAWDB010000035.1 GCA_022793555.1 Bacilli bacterium | reverse complement strand
TTTTGGTGCTAAAAGCATGTACATAACGCGACCTTCCATTTTGGGCGCCGTTTCGATTGTACTTACTTCACTTAATTTTTCAGCAAATTTATTTAATACGTCGCGACCTAACTCCGGATGAGCCATTTGTCTTCCTTTAAAACGAATTTGAGCTTTAATTTTATGACCTTTTTCTAAGTACATTTTGGCATTTTTAGCTCGTGTTTCAAAATCATGAATATCAATTACGACTGACAAACGATACTCTTTAATTTCTTTATTGGTTTCTCTTTGACGTTTTTGAGCTTCTTTTTGTTTTTTTTGTTTTTCATATTTGAATTTATTATAATCCATAATTTTACCCACAGCTGGAGTACTATTACCACTCATGAGTACAAGATCTAGTCCTGCATAATTTGCAAGGGTTAGAGCATCGTTTAAGTTTTTTACTCCCATTTGTTCGCCATTTGGTCCGATAACCATAAGCTCATTTACTTTGATTTCCTCATTCACTTTTAAGTCGTTTTTGCTATTTGCTATCTTAATGCACCTCCATACATTATAAAAGGTAGATACAATGTATCCACCCTCAAATTAAAATTCAAACTCAAATTTTATCTTCGGCATCAACCCATGTCTATTAAACATCAGGTGAATGGTGAATCCATTGCTTTCCTTTTTCATAACGATATTCATTATAAAGGTTAAATATGCCTTTTGTCAAGTAATTTCTTTAATCACGAATTCATTAATCATTATCTAAGACTTTTTTGATGCCTTTGTAAGGAAGTAGTGCACAATTTTTTCGATTATTTTGTTTGTATACTTCATTATATGCTAAGGCTTCATTTAATACTTCTTCATCATATGGTTCTTCGTTAATCATTGCTTCAAAGTTTTTGACATAGTTTTTCGCTTCTTCTACCGTTTTACCAATTAAATTAGTAATCATGATTGAACACGATGAAGTACTAATGGCACAAGCTTCCCCATCAAAACAAATATCTTCAATGATATTATCTTTGATTCGAACAAAGAGATCTAGATTATCTATGCATGATGCGTTATTGGTATTCACTTTCTGATAATTTGAATCGGTAACTGTTTTTTTATGGCGAGGATTTTGATAATGCTCCATAATAATTTCTCTTCTTAAAAATTCATCCATTATAACATCTCTTTCATTATTTTATCGGTATCTCTTAGTAAATCTACTAGAGCATCCACTTCTTCTTCGGTATTATAAAAGTAGAGACTAACCCGGCAAGTATTGGTTACTCCAACTTCTTTTTTTAATATTTTGGCGCAATGATTCCCTGCACGAACACAAATGTTATATTTATTTAGGTAATATGCAACATCTTGGCTAAAAATACCTTCGACATTAAAGGCTATGATTCCACTATCACTTTCAATATTAATAATATCTATATGAGGTATGGTGATTAGCTTATCGATTAAATATTTACGCAGTTTCATTTCATAGTGATGAATGTTATCCATACCAATCTTTTCTAAATAGTCGATTGCGGCACCAAAACCAATTACACCAGCAATATTTGGAGTTCCCGCTTCTAGGCGCGTTGGTAATTCTTTTAGATATACTTCACTGGCTGAATCAAAAGATTCGTTCATTCCTCCCCCCATATTTAATGGTTCCACCGATTCCATTAAAGCTCTTTTGCCATATAAAACGCCAACTCCAGTTGGGCCACACATTTTGTGAGCAGAAAACGTTAAAAAGTCGACATCTAAGTCTATGACATCTGTTTTTCGATGAGCGATACTTTGAGCACCATCAACAACGACAAAAATGTTATGTTGGTGAGCTAATTCACAGATTTCTTTAATTGGTCTTATGTCTCCAATTACATTGGTTACATGAGCTAATGAGATAATTTTGGTTTTGGGGGTAATGCTTTTTTTTACATTTTCTAAGGTAACATAGTGTTGATCGTCAAGAGGAATATATTTTACTACACAGCCATATTTTTGACTTAAACGAAACCATGGTAAAACATTCGATGCATGTTCGCTTTGAGTAATTAAGATTTCGTCATCGGGTTCAATAATATTTTCGAAAAAACCGCGTACTACTAAGTTTAAGGCTTCGGTATCGCCACTTGTAAAAACAATTTCTTCTTTTTCTTTGGCATTAATAAATTTTCGAACCTTTTCACGTGATGATTCATACATTTCATCGACATGAAAGGATATGTCATAATCGCCACGATGAGCGTTGGCACAATAATTCGAATAATAATCTGTCATAGCATCAATGACTTGTTTTGGTTTAAAGGTTGTCGCTCCATTATCTAGATAAATAATATCTTTTTCTAACATTGGAAAATCTTCACGATACATTAATTCACCTCCTATTTCTTTAATTTGTTTAAAAATCCGTCTTTGATTAATTTTTTTGCCGTATCTATGCTAAGTCCTTTACTTTGTAAATAAAATAATTCTTCTTCATCGACTCCTCTTATTGTGGCATTATGATTTGCGACTACGGCGTCTGCTTCGACGATTAAGTTCGGTAAGAAGATAATCGGTTTATTTTTTAGTACTAGTCCTTTTAGTTCTTCTAAAAATTCATTTTCTTCCGTATCTTTTTGGATATAACCAATACTCTCAATTTTTACAGGTCCTAAGGATTCGGTTACGACATTCATTTTTATGTTCGTTTTATTGTTGTTTCCTACTATGCTATTTTTTATTTTTAATTCTGTTTCTTCCACCACTTCTAAAAATAGTTTTAGGTTTAGTTCTGTATTATTATTTGAAGTAAATTCTAATAGGGAATAATTAATTACACTGGACCAATCGGTTTCCATATATAATTTGGCATCGTTTTCTAAAATGACATTTAATGTACTTCCTTTTAGAAGTCGTAAGTTAGTTATTTTATTTACCCCTTTTAGATGAAGTAAGCAGTGACTTTTTATTAGAGTAATATC
>JAAWDB010000034.1 GCA_022793555.1 Bacilli bacterium | reverse complement strand
TAAAAAAGAATGTAAACCATTCTTTTTTTCGATGTTATAATTATTCTAGGGAGGGATGTAGAATGAAACCACCTGTTGTGATGGAACATATTAAATCAGCACATATTGATTGTACAAAAGAAGATTTAGCACCATATGTGATTATGCCTGGTGATCCACTACGCGCAAAGTATATAGCCGAAAAATATTTGGACGATGCCAAACTTGTTAGTAGTGCGCGAAATATGTTTGCTTATACTGGAACTTATAAAGGAAAAAGGGTTAGTGTGATGGGATCTGGCATGGGAATGCCTTCTATGAGTATTTATGCTTTTGAATTATTCCATTTCTTTGGAGCTGAACGCATTATCCGTGTGGGTACATGTGGCGGTTTACTTGAAGAAATGGATGTCCCAGATATTATTTTAGCGACAGAGAGTTATAACGAAGGAAATTTTGCTTATTCTTACAATGGTGATCCAACGCATTTTGCGTATCCAAGTAAGAATTTAAATGAAGTTATAAAAACAGTTGCAAAAGAAAAGGGTAAAAAATTATTTTTAGGTACAGTAATGAGCACAGAGCAATTTGGTTTTTATTCCGATAATGAACATGTTTTAGCACGTGTTCCAAGTGATACACAAATCATTGGAGAAGAAATGGAATCATTTGCACTTTTCCATATTGCTTCTAGTTTTGAAAAAGAAGCAGCGTGTCTTTTAACGGTAGTTGATTCAAAGTTTAAAGAAACATTCATGAGTATTGAAGAGCGTGAACGTTCATTAGATGAAATGATTGTTTTGGCACTTGATGCAATTATTCGTTAAATTAGGAGTGAGTTATCACTTCTTTTTTTTGCTCAAATTTGTTAAACTATGTTTAAGGAGATGGTAATTTTATGATATATATTACCAGACATGGTCAAACAGATTGGAATGTGTTAAAGAAAGTGATGGGAAGATGTGATGAGCCTTTAAATTCCACAGGATTTAATCAAGCGATTGAAACGAAAAAACGATTATTACATACCGATATTGATTTGATTATTTGTTCGCCGTTATTAAGAGCAAAACAAACTGCCGAAATTATAAATGAAGATCGAAATATTCCAATTATTTATGATCAGAGAATTATTGAACGAGATTTCGGAGAATTTGAAGGATTGCAAACTAGTCATTTTGATTTTAACAGTTATTGGGATTATTATAAAAATGAGCAATATCAAAAAGCTGAAAATATCCAAGTTTTTTTTGAGAGAGTATATGATTTTTTAAATGATGTAATAGTGAATTATCGTGATAAAAATGTATTATTGGTAGCACATGGTGGAGTAAGTATACCTGTTGCTTGTTTTTTTCAAGAAAATATCCCTAGCGGTTCATTAGTTTCCGCTGGTCTGGTACTTGAAAATTGTCAAGTTTTATCTTATAGTGTAAAGTAGTGTATAATAAAAAAGAATTTACTTATTTAGCTTGTCAACTAAAGTGGTAAATTCTTTTTTTATTTGTTCTAAAAATTCACTTGTTTGTGCTTCAAATCTTAATGTAATATTTGGTCCAGTGTTGCTCGCTCTTATAAGTGCCCAACCCTCATCAAAAGAAATGCGAGCACCATCGATAAAACTGGCATGATATTTTTTTTCTGTAACATATTGTTTGACTTTTTCAACAACTTCAAATTTTTTCTCATTATCACAAGCAACTTTTATTTCTGGAGTGGAAATATAGTGATTTATGCCATCTAATAACGCAGAAAGGCTTTTGTCTGTTTTGGAAAGAATTTCAAGAATTCTTAAGCCATCATAAATGCCACTACAAACTTCTGGGCCTCGATCATTAAAAAATATGTGTCCAGAAAGTTCACCACCTAGCGGAATGTTTTTCTTTTTGGTGGAAGCTTCGGTATAACTTGTTCCAGTCCGTTCCATAACGGGGGTTCCACCTAACTTTATAATTTCATCTTCTAAGGCTTTCGTACATTTTACATCATATAAGAATGTTTTGTTTAGAACATCACTAATTAAAGCACGCATGCCGATAATTAAGATTTTGTCCGCTTCTAAAAATTTTCCTTGTTCATCGATTACACCGACACGGTCGCCATCTCCATCGTAAGCAATGCCAATGTCAGCATGGAGTTCTAATACTTTTTGTTTTAACAATTTCAAGTTTTCTTCGACGGCTGGATCTGGATGGTGATTTGGGAATGTTCCATCACTTTCGTTACAAATGTAGGTAACATCAAGATTGGAAAATAAGTCGTGACAATCTTTGGCTATCGTACTTGCTACGCCATTACCTGGATCGATTACAACTTTTAAATTACGTGTTCCCATATGAACAAAATCTTTCATGTATTGTAAATATAACTCTTTTATTTTACGTTTTTCGCGAATACCTTGACCACTTAAAAACTCTTTTTTTAATGTGTAATCGCGAAAGTCATAAATCATTTGTCCCCGAGCATTTGCTAGATCATCAAAGGAAAATTTAAATCCGTTGTCATCTTTTGGATTATGACTGGCGGTGACCATAATACCAAAGCATTTGTTTAAATGTCTTGTGTAATAATGCATGGGAGTAGTAACTAGACCATAATCGATGACGTTACAGCCACTATCTAAAATACCTGCAATCATTTTTTCGTATAAACTTTTGGAAGATAAGCGATTATCGTGACCAACTACGCATTTTTGTTGTTCTAACATTTCTTGGAGGTAAGAGCCATAACTTTTGCCAACTAGATAAGCCACTTCTTCATTTATTTCGGTTGGATAAGTCCCCCGAATGTCATATTCTTTAAATATCGAAGTATTCATAATACCCTTCTTTCTATGGTACATTTTATCATAACTTTTAAAGAATCTAGTGCTTAATCTTTGGTAGTTTGACAGAATTTACACAAGTTTCGTTCTAAATGAAAATATTATTTCATACATTGTGGGGAGAGGGTGAGAAGATGAAAAGTATAATTCCTTATAAAAAAGAAATATCTTTTGGATCAAAAATTGCAGAAATTACTAGTATGTCATTAGAACATGAAATTAATTTAAATCCTGAAGAGGTTACGGGTAATTTTATTATATCAGGTGATTATAAAAGTCATGAGGTGAGTGTAAATCGCGAACCATTTTTCTATAAATTACCGTTTTCAATAGAAATAACGGATCATGTGGATTTGGATACGTTCCAGTTTGAAATTACCGATTTTTCTTATGATATTTTAAATGATGATACGGTTGAGGTGGATATTGAATTTGCGGTTTCGGCTGAAGAATTAGAGGAAGAAGTAGACGAAGCGAGTGTTGAACCAGCAGAAGAATCCGAAAAGACAGAGGAACGTGAACAACCAGAAATGGTGGAAGAAGAAGATTTAACAAGACTTATTGAAACACCTGAAGAAGAGGTGATGATAAAACAAATGTTAGATAATGAAGAAAAGGAAGAAGAAAGAGTGAATATAGAACCGATGATAACCGAGACAAAAGTAATAAAAGAAGATATGAAAGAAAGTGAAGAAACAATTATTCAAAATGTGAATCCGATGGATGATAGTTATGCCACTTATCATATTCATATTGTGAATTCTGGAGAAACCGTAGAAACGATTTGTACCATGTATCATTCTAATTTAGGATTACTTAGTGAATATAATGATATGAGCCAAGTAGCGGTGGGAGATAAAATCATTATTCCTAGAGAAGATGAATAAATCGATTGAAGTATTAAAGGATATTTATAAACCAATTCGTTATACCAAACGAGGGAAAATTACTATTTTAGAAACAACAAGTGGGAATTTTGTGGTTAAGCCAAAGGAAAATGATATTGCAAAAGTTTATCGTTATTTACAATCCCGAAATTTTCATGAGTTTCCAGAGTTAGTTGATTTTAGCCGGGCGGATGTTAATATGTTTTCGTATGTTGAGGATACATCAATGCCGGTCGAGCAAAAAGCGGAAGATTTAATCGGAGTTCTTGCCTCATTACATCAAAAAACCGCTTATTTTAAAACGGTTAGTTTGGATACATATCAAGAAATTTATGAAAATGTGGATTCCAATATTCAGTATTTAAGACAATATTATGATGCGTTATTTGATACAAGTTATTTAGAAGTTTATATGTCACCAAGTCATTATCTTTTTATGCGAAATAGTTCAAAAATTTTATCTAGTTTAGATTTTGCAAAAAGAGAATTAGATGATTGGTTTGAACTGGTAAAACAAGAAAGCCGACAACGAGTGAGCTTTATTCATAATAATATGAGTTTGGACCATTATTTAAAAGGCGATCGAGATTATTTTATTAGTTGGGAAAAAAGTAAAATTGATAGTCCTGTGTTAGATTTGGTTCATTTTTATCAAACGGATTATTTTGATGTTGAATTTCAATCTCTTTTTCAAAAATATCAAGAAAAATTTCCGCTTCTTGATGCGGAAAAGAAATTGTTTTTTATTTTAATTTCATTACCAATGAAAATAACCTTAACCGATAATGAATTTCAAAACTGTAAAAGTGTTCGCGAGTCCTTAGATTATTTATTTAAAACAGAAGAGTTAGTAAGGCCATACTATTCGGTAGAGCAAAAATAAGAGAAGAACTATTTCAATAAATAAAATAAAAATGTTAAAACGAAATGGTAAAATTAAGGTTATAATTACTTGATAAAAAATAAGACAACTAAGGATCAAAATGGCAATTACTGTAAAAAAGCCATTTGGTCCTTTTCCACATGGTCGTCGACAACATGGTTGCATGATACATCACCTATTCATAGCTTATGCTATTTTTTTTGTTTGGCATGGGTTCTTAAAATGATTTGAAAAAAAGACATATATCTTTTATAATATGATAAAGGAAGAATCGAAAATGAGAAATAAAAAGGGTTTTGTTTTTGTAGAAACAATTATTGTGGTGGCAGTTTTAATTACTTCTTTATTGTATTTGTATTCCACTTATATTTCACTTTCTAATAATGAAAAGGCACGACTTTTTTATGACGATGTTAGTTATCTTTATCGGACATATTATGTAAAAAAGTATTTTAGCAGTCAACGTTTGGATCGTATTTTAGGTAATTTAAGTAATGAGGATCGAAACGATAATGTTAATTTTTTGATCTCTTTTGGTTGTGGTTCGGGAGATATTTATGATGATATTGATAAAGAAGGGGGCTTTTGTGAATTATTAAGTGGAGAGCTTCATATTGCTAATATTTATGTAACGTATAGTGATTTGTCACGACTTCAAACTTGTACGAATCAAGAAGGTATTTGTTCAGTATTTTCAAGGGTTAATACGCACTTAGGTAATTATTTAAAAACGATTGGTGGTAAGGGAGAAAGTGGGTATCGGATGATTGTTGAGTATCGTGAGGATGGGGCTGGTGGCGCTTGTGTGGATGAGGAGCATTGCCGGTATTATTATGCCACGCTAAAAGTAGGTGATTTATGAAAAATCGTAGAGGGATAACGCTTATTGAGTTTATTGTAAGTATTGCACTTGTTGCGATTGTCATGATTTTTTTGTTTAATTTGTTAGTAGATATTCAATATACGAGTAAAAATGGCTCATTTGCTAGTGATAATCAGTTAAATAGAGCGAGTATTGTAAGAGCTATCATGGATGATTTTACCACCCTTGGTTTAGTAGGAATGACGGATACTAGTACTTATAGTGAACTTCGTTTAACGTTTCGGTTTCAAGATGGGAGCAGTAAAGTTTTAACGGTAAGTGATAAGTCTGTGGTTTATCATGATGAGAGATGGAGTATGAAAGCGAATAATAATCGTACGTTCTATCAAAAACGGTGTGTATATTATCATTTTGAAAATGCCCCTTGCTGTGTTGGTGAGAATTGTGAATCGTCCGTTTGTTCTGATTATTTTTATGTTCATATACGTATTCCAGTAGTGATTGGGGAGTCCGATGATAATGCAATTGATGATATTGAACTTTTTTATGTTGGTAAGTCGAGCGATATTAATGCGAGTAGTTTTCCTTCGAAAGCTTTTTTAGGATATGAAAGCAATACTTGTGCCGCTTAAGAAAAGGAAGAGTAAGATTGATATTAAGACATGGAGTATACGTCCTTTTAAGAAGGAAAGATAAGAGATGGAAGTATCTTCAATGATACTTTTTATTTGGGTATGAATACTTAGACCTCCGAAGGAAATGAATGTAAGGGATAAAAGACCTTTTATCATGGTGGAATATTGCGTGTTGATTAAACTATTTAAGCCTTGAGTTAGTTCTAAGAAGCCTTTTAAGAATAGGTTTATGTGGGAATTATTTGTTGTTAAAATGGTACTTAGCATAAGGTAAAAACAGATAGTTCCTAAAATGAGTAAAAGGGTATTCATGGCTTTTTGAATGGCCGAAGATAAAACGGTACCTAGATTTTGGGTGGTCCAGGAATTTTGAATTTTAGTCCATGATAAGGTAGTTTTAGGACGAATTAATAGACCGATGATGAGATTAGAAAGGTAATGAATACTAATAATTATGATGACGAGTGAGTTTTGATTTGGAAAAATAAATTTTAGCATGGTAAGAAGAAAAAGGGGATTTGAAAAAAAAGTGAATTGTAGTAAGTGACTGGCTTCTTCAGTCGTAATTTTTTGTTCGTTTACTAAATTTTTTAAGATATAAGCACTGGATGGTGTACCAGCAATTAAAGACATGAATAAGGTAAATACACCATACGAACTGGTTTTAAATAATTTGGTAAAAAGGGGTCCTAGATGATTGGCTAAGTATTCAGGTAAGTGGTAATGCATAAGTAAATCACTTAAAATAAACATAGGAAATAAAGATGGAAATACTTTGGTAAGCCACAGTTCGGTACCTAAAATAATACTGGTTTTGACTTCGCTATTTTTTTGAAGGATAAATATTAGAAGAATTAATAGTGCGATAAGAATGAAAATGTTTTTTTTCTTTGGATTCATAATTGCCTCTTTTTTTGATATAATATTTTGGGTGATGATCTTACATGTTTAACAAATATTATGAAAAATTTAAAGGCTTTATGCGCGAGAACTATAAATTTCTTTTGACTATTATAGTGATTGTTTGTTTATTTACCTTTGAACTTCCATATGTCGTGTATACCCCAGGAGGGGCGATTGATTTATCCGATCGAATCGAAGTATCAGAAGGATTTGAAGCGGAAGGGTCACTATCGATGGCTTATGTGTCGATGATTAAAGGAAGTATTCCGTTTTTATTGTTTAGTTATATTATGCCGAATTGGGATATTGTTTCAACGAAGCAAATTAAGCCTGATAATGAATCATTAGATGATATGATTAAAGCCGATCAAATTTCGTTAATTCAGGCGCAAAATAATGCATTATATGCGGCATTTTCTTTGGCGGGAAAAAAAGTCGAAGTGAAATCACAAACGAATCATTTGGTTTATATTAGTGAATATGCAGATACGGATTTAGAACTATTTGATGAGATTTTAACGATGAATGGTAAAGCGATAGAAGATTTAGATACAATTCGTGAAATGGTAAAAACGTTAAACGTTGGAGATAAGGTGACGTTTGAAATTATGCGTCGGGATAAAAAAATGACGAAGACGGCTACGGTATATGAGACGAGTGATGGACCAAAAGTTGGCGTTAGTATAACAAGCACTTATGAATATGTTACAGACC
>JAAWDB010000033.1 GCA_022793555.1 Bacilli bacterium | reverse complement strand
TCAAACTTTCTTGCTGGCTAAGAAACATGGGATGGAATTCTTTTTTCATTTATGATCCACTCAAATCTTTTTCTCCACTTTCCTTTCTGTAATTTTTTTATATTATTTTTTAGCCAAGGACCAATTCCTATCATTGCAATGAGTAAAAGAGGAATGTTTAAAAGAAGATAATAAAGAAATTCTTTATTCCATAAAGGAACATTGATTCCGATACATCCTTTAAAAAAGTTTTTTAATTCGTTTAAGTTAGGGATACTAAAAATGATAAAACTAATTGTAATGAGCACAAACGTATATGTATGCGAAATAAGACGGTTTTTTAAATGTTTTTGAAGCACAAATTTTTCTAAGGTTAATAGAACAAAAAAATAAATTCCCCATAAAATAAAATTCCAGTCGGCACCATGCCATAAACCAGTTAAGAACCATACGACGAAAAGGTTTAAAATTTGTCTTTTGATACCTTTTTTGTTTCCACCTAATGGAATGTAGACATAATCTTTCAAAAAACTGGATAAGGAAATGTGCCATCTTCTCCAAAAATCAGTAATGGATGAAGCAGTTAAAGGATAATTAAAATTTTCTTTAAAATGAAAACCAAACATCTTACCTAAACCAATGGCCATGTCTGAGTAACCTGAAAAATCATAATATAATTGTAAGGTAAAACATACCCCAACCAAAATATAAGAAAATGCTGTCATGTTTGTAGCTAAAATAGTGGTATAAGTTTGATAAATTGCATCCGCAATTAAAACTTTTTTGCCAAGGCCGATGATAAATCTTTTTACACCTTCACTGAATAAAACAAAACTTTCTTCTCGGTAATTTAACTCTTTTTCAATATCTTGATATCGAACAATAGGTCCTGCAATTAATTGTGGAAAAAGTGCTATATACGTTGCATAATTGATAAAACTTTTTTGAGGTTCTACGCTTTTTCTATATACATCAATCAAGTAACTTATGTTTTGAAATGTAAAGAAACTTATTCCTAATGGCAACACTATTTTTAAGGTATGCGAATTTAAACCCAATAATGTCGTGAAGGTATTTAAGAAGAAGTTTGTGTATTTAAAATAAAATAATAATCCTAAATTAAAGATAATACCAAAAATTAAAATTATCTTCGGTTTTGTGTTAGGAATCATTCGACCAAAAAAATAATTTATGACACAAGAAAAGATAAGTAATAGTACATACTCTTTTTCACCCATATAATAGAAAAATAAACTAAATAATAAAAGAATGATGTTTCGGTACTTTTTTGGTGAGAGAAAATATACTATGAGTAATGATGGCAAAAAAAGAGAAAGAAAACTTATACTTGAAAAAATCATTTTCTTCCCCTATTTTAAATTCTCAAAATTTGCTTTAATTTTTGGTGCTAATTCATTTGACATAATTAATACAACTAAATCGCCTTTTGATAATACATAAACATTTTCGGCTTCGGTGCAAACCCATTTTCGTGGATTCGCTAATGCTTTAATATTATTTACTACTTGTTCAGCATCATTTTGATCTTCTAAACGAATTAGTACAACAGAATGTGGAATTGATCCAATTACAGGTTCGCTAACAATTGCCTCTTTGTATTTTACATTGTCTGCAAAAGCAAAATTTGGAAATATGTCTTCGGTTAATTCTAAATTATCTGCAAGACTGGGCATTTCATTTTCATCAATACCTTCGTAAAGACGATCCATGATTTCTGATAGGGATCCTTCAATATTTTTGCTTGTTTCTTTTGTACATCCTACTAATAAAAATGATAGGATTAATATGCTTACAATACTAATTACTTTTTTCATAAATATTCCTCCATAACTCATTTTATCATTAATTTTTCTTTCTTGGAAGTCTCATTTGTCTTTTGAAAGATTATTCAAAATGCTTGTCAATCTTTTAACAATTTTTCTAAAGCATTGGCATTTAAAATAGTATTGGAGATAAATTCTCCTTTATAGAAATTCGCCCAGTTATTGAATATACAAGGAGCTTTTTTGGCCTTTTCTAAGGAATCAATTTTGATAAAATTAATTTTAAGATGTTTTGTTTGGGCATATGTTGTCAATTCCTTGATTTCATATTCGACGTAAGGACATTCAGGACTATAGTAAATAGTAAACTCTTGATTAGCGATTTTCATAAGACGAGCAGTATCACAAAACTTTGGATTTTCTTTATGATCAAAGGAAAGCGATAATAATTCATAATCCCCGATTTCATCTACCACTTCAAATCCATAGTGTTCAAAAAATTTCTTTTCGCTTAAAAACGGCTTTTTCTTTTTGGAAGTTAAGGTGCAAATGCCACTCATTCCTTTTTCTTTGGCATCCGTAATGGCATATTCTAATAATTCTCTTGCAATACCCTTCCCTTTAAAACTACCTGCAACCCATAAACAATAGATGTATTCATAATTCTTGCCCTCAATTGGAACCCAAGCATTTTCAATTGGTTCATATTCAATAAAAGTTTTCCCGCGAGCATTTAATTTGCGAAAGACATGACCATCTTCTAATTTGTTTTTGATCCATTCCTTTTTACTTTCGACACCATTTTGGTGTTTTTTATCGCCAATAGCACAACAAATGTGTTCTTTTTCGATATTTTCTTTTGTTAAATTAATGTATTCGTTCAAATTTAGATACTCCTTAATCTTTATAATATTTTAAACATCAATATTAATTCAAATTTCGATTTTTTTAATTCATTTTGTTTATTCTTCTACTGTCTTTTCCCATAAATCGTGTTTGTTACAGAAAGCATATATTTTAGCGTTTGGAACATATTTAAACGTTGTTTTGGCAACATCACCTGGTTTAAAGTAAATAAAATGTTCTTCATTATTTGTTATCATTGCAATCCACTCAATATAGTGATCTTCATCCATAACGTGATTTACAGAAACATTTATATACTCACCTGAAATTTCAATTGTTGGAATATGTTTTTCATAAGCAGCATCCGCTTTATTTGGCATTAATGTCGTCATAACTTCTTGGCAACATTTTATTCCGCAATCACTGCAAGTACAGGCTTTCAATTCTTTGATTATTGCTCCACAGTTTTGACATTTTTTAAGTATTAATTGATTATTCATTTTTATTACCTTCTTCCTATTGATAAAATAGATATTACCATACATTTGTATGTTCGTCAAGAAAAAATTCTCTTTGTTTTAAAGAGAATCTATTTAAAATCATCTCTAGTTTTCTATCTTTGGTGTTCTTTATAAATACGTAACGCTCTTTTATAACCTTGCTCCTTATCTTTTAACTCATAAGAAATACCAAGAATAATCTCATCAAGAATTTCAATTCCTGGTGTATAGAAATCAGCAATGCGATAATTATCTCTTTCTATAACATTAATTCTGCTAAAATGCTCTCTCTCGTATTTATCTTCAAAAATAACATATTTATCCATATAATCAAGTAATTTACAAATATACACTTTTCTTGTTGCCTTTATATAAGAAGCATTACTCATAGATTCAAAATAGAATTTTTTTAACAAATAAATCAAAAAAGGTTTTCTTTGTTTATGATGACTCGTGATTTTTAAAATGCCTTGATCCATACAAAATAAAAGCCAACTTGAAATAAGTAAAGATCCAAGCCCAGTATTTCGATATTCATCTTTAACAGAAAAACCAACTAATTTACTAGTTAAAGAATCCATATCCAAATAAAAATATAAATAACCTTGTTTCTCTAATACTCCCTTGTCACATTTAGTAATCAACTTTAAATAAAATCGATCCATTTCTTCTGAGTCACAAGTATGTTTAGAGAAATAAATTTGTTGTCTTTTTCCCTGAAAAATCAAATCATCTCGTAATAATAAATTCTGCTTATACGGCATCTTCTCTAAATCAACCAAATTCTTCACCCCCCTTTTGTATTTCTAAAAAGGAAACTGACATATATAATATCACGAAGCTCAATAAAAGCAAATTTGTTTTAAATCTTTTTTCGTTTCATTTGATAGTTCATTTAGTTCCGTGTTTGTTAATGCTCCTTCAAGGGAATTAATGAAATTAAACAAGTATTGGGATATTTCTGTTTTAATTTGAGAAATGCTTCTTTACTTCCTAAGTCTTTTAAATTTTCCACCTAATTTACACCTACTGAGTTTAGTTTTCTTTCAATTCTAACAAATGATTTATTTGCCAAACTCGTTCTTTTTCCATAAGTTCAATAACATTTTCTTTATCTTTATAATAAATCTTAATTGCAGATATTATATACATGCATGTCCCTTCAGAATGGGATGGAACATGGCATACTGCTAGAGTATGGGAGCAAGCTCGTAGAATTTGACATGCTACTTTATCTCTTTCTTCAATTTCTCGCGCAGCTTTTAATACTATCCAACAGTATTTTCTTGCTTCCCACATGGATATTTCATCATTTATCCATGATTTAAGTGTATCTAAAGCTTTATCAATTATTTGATTTTCTGGATAATCTTTATTAAATAAATATCTTCCGCTATTAAAACAATCTATTGCCCAAATCGCCAACGTTTTATGATCTGTATTATTTATTAATTCTGTTATTCGAGGATCATGTTTTGTTAAAGAAAATTTTTTCATATCCATAAGCATACATCCTACCTTTTAACTGTTATTATTCTTACTAATATAATTCTTCAAAAGTTTCACAGTAATGAAGCTAACTTTTCTTGTTCTTCTGCTAATTTTTTTCTTTCTTCTTCGACAAGATGAGTTGGAGCTTTTTTTACATAGGATTCATTGGCTAGTAATTTTTCTCTTCGTTCAATACTCGTTTTTAGTGAAACGATTTGTTTTTCTTTTAAACGTTTTTCTTCTTCGGTCTCTTCTTTTTTATAATATATAGCTACCTTAAAGCTTTTATAAATTACAGGATATTCTGTACCTTCTTTTTGATCCGTTGTTTTTTCTTCGATTTTTAAAAGTTTTAGGGCTAGATTTGGAATTTCAGAATTTAAGAATACGCTAAAATCTTTACCGATGTTATTCTCTTGTTTTATATTACGGAAAATGCTTACAAATTCTAGCATATCGCTAATTTTTTCTTCACTTTGATGAAATATCAATTTTTTATCATATTCTGGATAATTACTAATCGTAATTTCTTCGTCGGTTATTTCATGGTATATTTCATCTGTTACATATGGCATAAACGGATGCAACATTTTTAATATGCATTTTAATACAAAGCGTAATGTGCTTTGGGTATTTTCTTTTTCAATATTAAATTTAGCCATTTCGATATATGAATCACAAAAATCATCCCAAATGAAGTCATATAAAAGGGTACCAACGTTTTGAAATTCATAACGATCCATAAATTTACGGACGTTTTTGATGGTTTCTTCTAGGCGCGTTAAAATCCATTCATCGCTTTCGTTTAAGTTTTCTAATTTTATATTAGATAAATTTTCCGTATTCATCAGCACGAAACGAGATGCATTCCATATTTTATTAATAAAATTCCATGTCGATTTTACTTTTTCTTCTTCATAGCGAAGATCGGTGCCTAATGCGGTGGATGTAGCTAAGTAATATCTTAGGGCATCGGCGCCATAAGAATCAATTACATCCATTGGATCAACACCATTACCTAGCGATTTACTCATCTTTCTTCCTTTTGCATCACGTATTAATCCATGAATTAGACAATATTCAAAAGGTCTTTGATGAGTGAAATGAAGACCTTGGAAAGTCATACGATTTACCCAAAATGGAATAATATCGTAACCAGTTACCAAAACGTTTGTTGGGTAATACCGTTTTAAGTCTTCTGTTTGTTCTGGCCATCCAAGCGTACTAAAAGGCCATAAAGCACTACTAAACCAAGTATCTAAAACATCTTCGTCTTGAACCCATCCTTCCCCACTTGGAGGATTCATGCCAACATATACTTCACCATTTTTGTACCATGCGGGAATGCGATGTCCCCACCAAAGTTGTCTTGATATACACCAATCATAGGTGATTTCCATCCAGTGATTCATGATTTTTTCATAGCGACTTGGTAAGAAATTTACTTTCGATTCTTTCTTTTTTTGGTTTTCTAAAACAGCATCAGCAAGAGGACGCATTTTTACAAACCATTGCTTTGATAGATAGGGCTCTACTAGAACATCGGTTCTTTCAGAATGTCCAACACTATGTGTCATTTTTTCAATACAAATTAAAAGATTTTGATTTTCTAAATCCTCAACAACTTTTTTACGACATTCAAAACGATCTAGACCTTCATAGACACCAGCTTGCTCATTCATGGTACCATTTGGATGCATTACTACAATTTTCGGTAAATTGTGACGAAGTCCTACTTCATAATCATTCGGATCATGGGCAGGAGTTATTTTTACGACACCAGTTCCAAATTCTGGATCTGCATGATCATCTCCTACTATTGGAATTTCTTTATTTACTAAAGGAAGGATAACGGTTTTTCCAATATATTTTTGGTAACGTTCATCTCTTGGGTTTACCGCTACAGCTGTATCTCCAAAAAGCGTTTCGGGTCTTGTTGTTGCTACTTCTAAAAATTCAGAACTCTCTTTTAAGAAATATTTAATATGGTAAAAAGCACCCTCTACTTCTTTATAAATTACTTCTTCATTTGATAAAGCTGTCATAGCAAGGGGATCCCAGTTTATGATACGCTCTCCACGGTAAATTAGTCCTTCATTATATAAGTCAACAAATACTTTGCGTACAGCTCTTGATAATCCTTCGTCTAGAGTGAATCTTTCTTTACTGTAGTCCAGAGAAAGACCTAATTTTCCCCATTGGCTATAAATGGTATGAGCATATTCATTTTTCCATTCCCAAGCTTTTTTTGTCCATTCTTCTCTCGACATGCTTCTTGGGTCAATTCCTTCTTCTCTTAATTTTTTGTCTACTTTTGCTTGAGTAGCAATTCCGGCATGATCCATACCAGGTACCCATAAGGCATCAAAACCACACATTCTTTTATACCGAATCATAATATCTTGTAGGGCGGTATCCCAAGCGTGCCCAAGATGTAAACGTCCTGTTACATTTGGAGGTGGAATAACGATGGTATATGGAATTTTATCTTTATCTCCACTTTGAAATAAGCCTTTCTTTTTCCAAGTTTCATATTTATCTTTTTCTACGCTAATATGATCATATTTTGGTCCTAACATTTTTTTCATCCTTTCTTTTTTCCATAATAAAAGGTGGACCCTAAAGGACGAAATAATCCGTGGTACCACCTTATTTTTGACTCATTATTTGATAACGCAGGAATTCTGCGAATACACTCCCTAGCAACCTTCTAAATTGTTTTATGTTTGTTTCCACCTTCCACAAACTCTCTTTAATAAAACTTATTTATACTCCTCTAGTTCTTCGTTACATAAATTTATTTTAACAAATTTTTAAGAAATTTCAACTGTCTCAATGACTTTTTCGTTTAAAATTACTTCTAAGGCGCCCTTTTCATTTAGCTTTGATGTAATCTGATCGGTTGATTTCACTTTTTGAGAATTTGTTATGACAGATTCCGAGGCAATATCATAAACATAAAAATTATCATCTTGATCTAAAATATTAAGATATTTTCCCGTGAAGGAAAGCTTTTTGTATGGGCCATTTGCTAACACGGGATTGTCTTCGTAATCAACAACATTATATCCCATGTTTTCTTTTACAATGATGTGTTTTCCGTTATAGTTTACAATTTCATTTCTGATAGCACTAGTTAAGACTGCTCCATTCATATCTAACAAAAACCAAAACTTGTCACGATAACCAATGAATAGATCGCTCATAATTTTATTTTCGTCTTCATTTAAAAGATTGGCGATTCCAATATAGTCATAATCAAATTTCACTTTTACTTGTGGTTCCCCTTGTAAACTTAAAACGCCATATTTTAAGTTATCATTTCCGACAATAAATAAATCGTTTTCAATACCAATTCCATAGTTTTTTACCGAATAGTAAGTCGTGTAAATGCGATTATTTATAAAATCGTACAAAAAGGGTTTGGCACTTGTTGTATCTTTGGCATCAATTAAGAAACTGTAACGATTATTAATCATCCCTATTTTTGCATCATCACTTTGGTAATAATCTACCGCATAGAGTTTATCATCATCAAAATTAGAGGCGTAATCACAAATGCCATCGCTGTTTTGACATTCATAGGTTCCTAGTAAAGTTCCAGATGAACTATAAAAATATAATTTATTGTTAAATTTGAATTCATGACTTGGATTTTCTATGATTTTATGACGAGGATTTTTTTCATCTAAAATATGTAGGGTTAAAGAACAAATGGAAAGGGGTAAGAAAATGGAGAGAAGTACAATAATGGTGATTAAGACTTTCTTTTTTTGTTCTTTAGTCTGTGTCACTATTGTCCCCCTCTTCTGGTGCATTATCTGTCTTGCTTAAATTGACTTTAAAGGTTTCGTATTTTCCATCTTCTTTGGCAATTTCGATATTGGCTATTTGATTATGAATTGTTATTTTGAAAGCTAGTGTTCCATCACCATGATAATTTTTATTTTTCAAGGTTGGTAAATTTTGATTTTCTAATAGATTTGCTGTAGTATCTTGGTAACTAAATAGCTTTAATGTATCATTTGATACTGTAGCATAATAATTATCGTATAAGGCTATATAACTTTGACCACTACCAATACCTTTCCCGTCAAATGGATATAAGAAGTATTCTGAACCACTCTTTCTCGTTAGGTATTTTGCGACATCATTATAGTTTGCAATTTTATGAGTAGAAGCATCTGTTACACGGATTCCATTTTGATCCACTAAATAATAACCACTACTATCTTGAGCTAAGTAATAAAAGCCAATACGCTCAATATGTTCGTAGTTGAATCCGATCGCTGGGGAGATATTTTCATAATCAATCTTGATGGCGCCATATTTGTTATTTTGTGTTTCTGCTAAGACGATGTTACCATTTGTTGTTACTAGATTTACTTGATTATTTTTGGTATAAGCTCCCGCATCAACCGTTTTGTAACGAGCTTTGGTTTCATTTGTTTTTAAATCGTATAATACTATATTAGGATTTGAAGAGGTGCCATCTTCGATGAAGGCAAAACGCTTGTTATAAATTGGAATTGTTCCTAAGTTTTCTTTTTGATCTTTTTCGATGTCATTATCTTGGTAAAAAGATTCTTTGGCTATTTTACAATTATTTAATTCTTGCGTTTCATCCCCAATCGTGTTTTTGTTTGTACATTTATAAGTACCTATAAGACTTTTCTTTTCGTTATCTTCATAAAGGTATAATGTACCATCAAAGTAATTGGTTTTATCAAGTAAAGCACTGATTCGACCTTCATTTAAGTTGATTTGAGAAATTTCGGTATCTGATTTTTTTTGCACTTCGATTTTCATGATATTTCCTTGATATGAAATTTCGTAGCTTTGTTCTGTTTTTATTAATTTTTGGTCTTCTTTACTATATGTTGATGTAGAAAGATAGTTTTTATTATAAAGAGATATGCCATCAATATGCATTTTATGATTCTGTGTATCTTCGACAAACATTTTTTGATCTTTGATGAATAAAATATAGTTTTCAATTAAATCAATATATTCATAGTTATCTTGATTTACTTCAACGTTATTATAATCTACTAAATGGTAAGCTCCACTCT
>JAAWDB010000032.1 GCA_022793555.1 Bacilli bacterium | reverse complement strand
GTAAAAGAAGAACTAATTCCACGCATTTCATCAATTTCTACTCGAGTTATCGGTTCATTATAAGCAATAATAGCAAGAATTTCTAAAGCAGCTGAACTTAAACCCTGTTGATCTAAAGAATTTGTTAAAAACTTTTGATAAAAATCTTTATGCTCTTCTTTTGTTGTTAATTTAAAGGCAGCTCCCAAATAGCGAATTCGTAATCCCCGCTCTTCACTTTCATACTTCTCCTTTAACACAAGCAATAAATTTTTAACTTCATCTTTCGGGATTTCTAATATACGACTCATTTCCTCTAGAGTAATTCCCTCATCTCCAACAACAAATAAAACGCCTTCCAAAACACCTAATAAATTCATACTACCTCAAACTGCCTCTCAATCCAAATTTTTTCAAAATTGTCTTCTTGACCAATCACTACTTCTTGATTTTTTGTCATATCTAAAAGAGCCATAAAAGTAACCACAACATATTCTTTCGTATATACTTCAAATAATTCCTCAAAAGATACTCTTCCTCGTTCATTTAATACTTGTTTAATTCTAACTCGCCTTGACTCTACGCTAATCTCTTTCTTGGTAATCTTCGTAGTTAACGGTTCTTTAAAATGAATACGCTCTTGTAGTGCTAAAAAAGCTCTCACTAAATCATCCACCGTAACACCATTATTAATAAGCTTTGGTTCCTCAACATATTCTTTCAAACTTTCTGGCACTTTTGTAAAAATTGCTCCTCTTTTCTCCTCCATTTCTTTTAAAGATTTAGTAACTTCCTTATATTTTTGATATTCGATAATTCGCTCTTTTAAATCTTCCTCACTCGCAATCGAATATTCACCATCTTCACTTTCCTCTTCTAACGTTTTACCAATCAACATTTTACTTTTTAAATGAATTAACTCCGAAGCCATAATTAAAAATTCACTGGCGATATCAATATTCAATTCTTGTAAATTATGAATATATGTCAAATAATCTTCAATAATTGTACTCATATTAATATCTAATATATCCATCTTAGTCTCTTTTACTAAATGCAAAAGCAAATCAAATGGTCCTTCAAAATCTTTTATTGATATTTGATAATTCATAATATCCCTCTTTAACGCGTTACTTCAAATTCAATTTGATAAATCTCATCCAATTTCGTATAAAAATCATACCATGAATATACACGATACACATTTTCTCCTCGAGCAAGTTCATTATATTTAGCATGAAAGCAAACTACAGGAATATGCATAGATAATTGAAAAATAGTTTTTGGATTGTGATCTACAAACAAATCAATGTTATACTTTTTAATTAAATCTATACTTATAATATCAGAAAAAATCAAAAAATCAAAATAGATTCCGTGACGAATCAACCATAATTTTGTTAATCGTTTAATTTTTTCGGGTTCAACCTTATACCCAGGGGACATTCGCGTACAAAATAAATATATTTGAAAGCCATGTTCTTTCAAATTTTTTAATACTTCTGAAGTAAATGGACGAGGCAATTCCTCAGATAAATAATACTCATAATAAGTATCCCAAAATCCTTTATGTTTTACTCCTTGCAAAGCATTTCCATGTTTGTAAAAAATATCCTCTATTTGATAACCACGAGGATTTCTTAAACTTGTTTCTTCACCAAAATAAAACTTACTCCCATAGTCAAACTGAAACTGCTCCAAATTAGTAAGCACTCCATCAAGTACAATTCCTATGTTCATAAGTTTTCCCTCGCATTCTTCTTTACTTCTACTACTTAACTACATTGATAGTTCATAGCGGAAAGCTCAAAGTATACGACTTTTCCTTCGGTATCTTTCCCGTAATACGCCGGATTATCAAGCGTATTTTTTACATTTTTATTTTCAAAATCAATTTTTTCTAAGGATAAAGTGGTTGTACTAGTAAAACCAGTACCCACCTCCGAAATATTAGAAGTTACACCATCTAAACCATTATATTTACTACTCATTTGACGATAATCCATCAACTTCATTTGATAATCTTCTTTACTTGAAGAATAATTTACAATATCCATAATATAATAAAGTTTTCCAGACGTATCAAACTGATAAGTAATTGTCTCCTCACTCTTACTACATACTAACATATAAGTTCCATCAGTTTCCTTATTTAACTGAATAGCTGGATAATCACTAACTTTTTTTTCTTCAATAACAATTTTAGCAATACTAGAAGTCGGAACATTTAACTCAAAATGAAAATCCATTGTATTTCCCTTACTTAAATTTTCATTAGGTAATTTAATACGCTGTAATAACGTTTGCTCTTCATCATAAAGTTCCATATATAATGCATGAGTTACTAAATAATTCTTTACTTCATTTTCATTTTCAATCATCAAAGAGAAATCTTTACGAACAATGTCAAAGTTTTTAAAATTTAAACCACCTATAGGTATTTCCAAAGTATCACTATAATCATAATAAATCGTTTCATGCCCAGGAGTATTATCAGTAGGTTTTTTTTGATCACTATTATCTGGAGTAAAAGTAATTTGTTTTTCTCCCTTAATATAACTAGTTATGGTAGGAAGAGCTATGATAAAAACAATTAACACAATAAACAAAACAATAACAACCCAATTACTCTTTTCCTTACTATCAATACGTCCAAGAACACTTGGCATTAATTCTTGATAACTTAAAACAACTGGTGTAACTTCTTTCTTTTTCTTACTCATAGCTCCCCTCCATTCTTCGTTTATATTATAACAAAAAAAAAAAAGTCTTAAAAGACCCTTTCCTCAAATTTTTTTATGAACTAATCTTTTGACTTAAAAATTAAAGTAAACACAAAAGAGAAAATAATAGCACTAACAATAGCCACTGAAGATTTAGTAAGTAGACCTGAGAAGAATCCTAAAATGCCAAATTCATGAAATCCTTCTATCCCTGCTTGATATAGCAAATGACCAAAGTTTGAGATAACAACAGTGGCTCCAGCACCTGCCCATTCAATAAGTTTTTTATAAATTCCAAAAAAAGATAAAATAGCTCCAAATACCGTAAACATACTCGTAACATGACCAGGGGTCAATTTTGTATTATCAAGAATAATTTGACCAAGCATACAAATCAAACCAGATAACAAAAAGGCATTGAAAAATATCATTTTAAAACCTCCAAACTAACAGCATGTGCAATCGCTGGAATCGATATCTTTTGATTTACAAAAGTTGGACTATGTAAAGACCCTGTTCCAATAATTAAAATTTTCTTAAATCGATTACTTTTAAGTGTTTTATTAAAAAGAACTAAAGGAAGAGCAACTGGTCCACTAGCTCCTGCATAAACTTCTTGATGCTCTAAATAAATCTCTGTAGCAGCATCCATATGATTTTTTAATTTAATTCCATAATTACGTTGCATATATTCTCGAAAAATCTCACAGCCAATACTACCTAAATCCCCCGTTAAAATAGCATCATAATAATCAGGTTTTCGATTAAAATCGGCAAGATGTTGCATAAGGGTTTGTGCTGCTGCTGGCGCCATTACTGCTCCCATATGTGTAGCATCTTTAATTCCCATATCCACAATTGTGCCAATCGTAGCACCTTCTATTTTTATCTTATCACTATCTTTGGTTAAAATTGCTCCTACAGCACCTGTAGCTGTAAATGTCGTCGTCTTAGGTTTTGGTGCGCCATACTCTACCGGAAAACGAAATTGTTTTTCGGCCGTTAAATTATGACTAGAAGTCAAAGCAATAACTTTTCTACTTCCTCGTCCATCTAATAACTTTGCTCCAATAATTAACGATTCCACAAAACTTGCACAAGCACTATAAATCCCCAAAAAAGGAATATGATAATAACTTGCAGCATAACTACTAACGCTTATCTGATTTGATAAATCACCAGAAATCAAATAATCAATATCACTTTCTAATAATTTATTTCGTAATAATAAATTATCCATGACAACTCGTTGCATTTTAACCTCAGCTTGTTCAAAAGTCTTTTCATGATAATAGTAATCATCCATTGTAAGCGGATATGTTTTTATTTGCCCTTCACTTTCTAAAGGTCCAGCAATACTAAAACTATCTTTAATAAATACATTACTAAACTTTATACTATCCATAAATAATCACCCCAAAGATCGCTAAGAAAAAAGAAGCAATAATACCATATAATAAAACACTACCAGCGAGTTTAAAGAAATTGGCACCAAGACCTGTTATCATTCCCTCTTTCTTGTAATCTAACGCTGCACTTGTAATAGAATGAGCAAATCCTGTTGTCGGTACAATAAGGCCAGCTTTTACTTTTGTAACCCAATTATCAAAAAAACCTAAAGATGTTAATAAACTAGCGACAAAAATAATTAAAATACACAACCAAGAACAAGCTTCTACTAGTTCCATTTCAAAAGATGTTGTCATAATCGTAACGATCACTTGACCAATAAATCCAATAAATCCTCCAACAAGAAATGCCACAAACGCATTACGCATTTTATTCTCTTTTGGAGTAAGTTGATCTACCAATTTTTTATATTCGTCTTTATTCATAACTAATTCCTCCATTTTTAGTATGAGAAAAGATAATCAAAAATATACAAAAAAAGAAATTAAATAAATCAATTTCTCTTACAAATTAAACCTAAAAACCTAGTACGATACGAAAACTTGTAACCCAAACAATAGCACCATGATCAGAATGATGATGAAAGATACCCGAACTAGAACCATAGCTCATTTGACCACCACGTATACCCCATACAAAATCGGGACAAACAAACCAAGCTTCATCTTGATACCACGAACCAATCTGACGATCTTGTGAACCATATGTAGCTACTCCAAATGGGCCCATTTCTCCTGTTGCATCTCCT
>JAAWDB010000031.1 GCA_022793555.1 Bacilli bacterium | reverse complement strand
GTTTCATTATAATCTTTAATTTCATAATCTAGTGCTTTCGTAAGAGTTTTATCTTGATAATCAATTAAATACCATTTGTTATTTCGTTTCGCGACAATTTTATTGTTTTCTTTTTTATTGTGTTCGATAATGCCTAGATAATCATAAGTATTTGGAATGAGAGATTCAATTCCTTCTTCATTTAACTCATAAAGTCCATATTGATTGGCTTTGTTTTTTAAAATGACTTTATCATCAAATGCTGAATATTCTTTTACTAATGCATAAGTATCTAATATTTTATTGCTAGTAAAATCATATAGGGTAATCAAACCATCTTCTTTTTCTTCGTTATCATATACAAAGGCATATTGATTCAGTAAAAAATGTGTTCTTATATTAACTGAAGAACCATCTTCATACACCATTTTTGGTTCATCAAAATCATCTTCTGTATGATTCCAAGCGACATAGCATTTTTCTTGGTCTTTATTTTGGCACTCGTATTTACCGATTTCTTTTTCGTTTTTGTCTAAGAAAATTAGGGTTCCATTTTCATAACGATAATTGTTTTCTTTGACGATAATATCTGGCTCTTTATTCGGTGCATCCTCTTGTTTTTTGGATAATAACAAAACAATAGCGGTAATAATTAGGGCGATTAGTAATAAAAGAGCGATAATTATTCCTGCTTTTTTTGGTTTGGATAATTTTTGCCATTTTTCTTTTAAGACACGCCATTTTTCTTTCCAACCCTTTTTTGGCTGTTCTTTTGGAACTTCATCCAATTTATCTTCTTTCTCTTGTTCTTCCGTATTTTCTAATGTGGGATTATTGATAAGGTTTTCAAATTCTTCATTTGCCGTTTCTAAGTTCTCATCTAGCTCTTCTAGTATCTCCTGGGTTAATTCTAGCGTATCGATTGCACTTTTACGTAATTCGTCTAAATTTTTAATTTCTTTTGTATTTTCTAAATTTTCTAATGGATCCATTCTACTCAACTCCTATTATTAAATATTATAGCATAATGATTTTATTAAGCAAAGATTTCTTGGACGACAAAATGTAAAATGAGAAATGTTATAAAAAACACCAAAAAAGAAAAAACGTTCTACTTTTTCTTTTCAAATTACTTTAGAAATTAAGTTTAATCGACAATGTAATAGACATCTTGATATTTACCAATATGTTTTTTGTTTAAAATTCCATAAATAAATACTTCAATCTTATTCTTTTTAAAAAAGTTAATTAAATCATCGGTGATAACTCCGGAAAGAAGACCGATGAAGTCATAATCTTTGTAGTTTTCTTCACTATTTAAAACATAATTTAAAACCCCATATTTCGCATGATTGTTCATCTTTTTCATTTGATGAATTATAGAGTTATCAAAGGAATCAATATAAAGATTGGTGTGGGGATATTTATTGATTAGCTCATTTAGAGCTACTGTATCAAGATTTGCTTCTTTGATTTCTAAGAGCATTATTTTACTAGTTTTTAGTTTAAAAACTTCTTCTAAGGAAAGAATATGATATTTTTCTTTTAGTTCGGAATAATCTAGAAAACGAATTAAATTGCCATCAATAAATAAGTCGTGATGAATCACGAATACACCATCTTTACTTGTACGTATATCAAATTCAAAACCAACGTAATCGTCATTTGCTATCGCTTTTTGAAAAGCTTCTAACGAATTTTCTGCTACACCATTTTGATGTAAGCCACGATGTGCTACTAATTTCAAAAAAAATCACCTATTACATGTTATGTGGTGATTTTTTATTTGGAACTTTTTTCTTAAAAAAACGAATGATTAATAAATAAAATAGTATAGCAATGCAAAGAGCACAAATGATAATGACACTTGGGGCTAAAAAAGGACTTCGTTCTTTCTTGGTAATCGTAAGTGTACTAGTTGCATCTTCTATCGCAGTGGTCGCAATACTTTCTTCTTTTTCTAAATAAAATGTATAGGTTTGAGTTTCTGTCCCCTCTTCATTCGTTACTTTAATAATCATGATGTTTTCTTTTGCTTCATCATAGTGATTATCAATTACTTCGATACGAGCCGATTCATCTTTTAATTCATAAGTAAATATGACATTTTGGGCATCTTCATCTAATCGGATTGTATAGATATTATTTTTTTCGTTAAAAACAGTTAGAAGCGTACCATTCGTGACTTCTAAATTACTTAAATAGTTACTGGCTGCATTTACATTATACGGAATAATTAGTAATAGCAATAAAAGAAGTATGCTCATATCATCACTCGCTTTAAATTAATTTCATGAGAATTTCATTCATTACATATAGTTTGTCCGGATTAATATAAATATATCCCTTTTTTTTCATTAATTCTTTCTTTTTTAAAAGCGGTGTTACTGGATAGGTTTCTTCTAAAGAGACGCCATATTTTTTTTCAAATTCTGCTAAGTTAATTCCTTCTAGTTTTCGAAGTCCAAGCATTATTTCGTTATCTAAGACATCGGTAGGTGTCATGAGTTCTTTTTGTCCATCAAATTCGCGATGGAGATATTTGTTTAAATTGAGTGTGTTGGTATAACGAATGCTATCGATATAACCTGAAGCCGACAAACCAAAACCATAGTATTCTAAATTATTCCAATATCCTAGGTTATGTTTTGATTCATAGCCTTTTTTGGAAAAGTTGCTCACTTCGTAGTGATGATATTTTTTTCTTTTTAGTTTTTTTCCTATTATTTTATAAAATTTGGCATCTAAATCTTCATTTATGGGTTCCATTTTATTGACATGAAGAAGAGTGTGCTCAGATAGAATCAAGCTATATGTGCTAATATGCTCGGGCTTTAATTTCATGATTTGTTTTAAATCTTTTTTTAAAATCTTTTTTGTTTCATTTGGTAAGCCATAAATTAAATCAATGTTAATATTTTGAAAACCTAATTTTCTGGCAAGGGCGATTTTATCTTTTGCACTTTCAAATGTGTGTTCTCGGCCCATTAATACTAGTTTTTGTTCGTTAAAGGATTCTATACCTATGCTTAAACGATTAACGCCACCGGATTTTAATATCTTTAATAGTGATTCATTGATGTCATTTAAGTTACATTCAAAGGTAAATTCACAATCCTCTTTTAAATTTAATAAACTAATTATTTTAAATAAGTAGTTTAAGTTTTTTTCACTCAAACAGGATGGTGTGCCACCACCGATATAAAGCGTGTTTACCTCTTCTCCCATGTATTGATCTTCGATTTCTTCTTTTAAGGCCACTAAATATTCATGTGCCCATTTGGGATTATAAAACATTTTGCAAAAATCACAATAACTACAAATGCTTTTACAAAATGGAATATGGATATAAACTGATTTCATTGTTATCTTCCTTTTCTCATTT
>JAAWDB010000030.1 GCA_022793555.1 Bacilli bacterium | reverse complement strand
TCCTTGCCGGGTTGGGCTCTTTTATTATATCAAAAAGCCGCACCTAGTGGTGCGGTTCAAATTTCAATTTAAGAAAAACTGCTTTAAAACAGTTTTTTTCTTTGTTATACTATAATTAAGTGGTCTGGTGGTGATTTTGTGGATCGAGATGAAGATTTTCTAGAGGATATTAATTCTTTAAATTCTGATTCAACTTTTGAGTCAAATGAAGAAGATGCTGATGAAATGGAAGAAAAATCTTTAGAAGATGAAGAAGAGAGTAGTCAATCTGATTCTCAGGAACGGGCGTTAGAAGAAGAGCCAAGTGAACCTGCTCCAGCAGGGGATAAAACTTATCAAAATTTAAAATGGACAACTTTAAAAAATGCTATTCCTAAAAATAAATCTTTTTTTGTCGGTATTGGCTTAATCATAGGTTTACTTGTTATACTTCTTTTCTTTATAGTAATTTTCTATAGTGGTACGAGTTCAGGACTTGACTATGTAGCTCCAAAGTGTACTCAGATTAATGTAAAATTAGGTGATGATTTTACCCAAAATCTATCGATTGAAGAATATGTTATTAGTCATATTTATTCGGCAACAAAAGATTTAGTTGATATAGATCCAAATTTGTATCGAGTTCTTGCTATTGCGTTTAATACTGAAGCACAATCTTTAGGAGCTTGTAGAAGAACTTATATTCCCGAAGTAGACGATATTTATGAATTTGAAATCTTAGATAGTAATAGCGACATTTATGAACAAATTTTGGTAGCAATTAAAAATGTAAAAGATAATGTTATGGTCAAAAAAAATACAGATGATTTTTTCTCTACTTCTGTAGATGGTTTTTGTTCATATTCTTCGGTAATGAATGCTATAGATGTTAATCCTTTTGAACCAAGTGAAGCAACATCTTTAGAATACACAATTCCACAACTTAATTATGAGTTTCCATATGATTGGGTAGAAGAAAACGTTAGTAATTGGAATTTTAAAAACTGTCCATGTAATGATCCTAATAATGCTAGTTCTGATTGTTTTTTAGAAGAATGGAATTATCCAGATGATGAAGAACCAGACCTTATATATGTTGATGGTGGAACAGGTTCGGGAATAAGTATTTATGCAGCGCATTATTTAACTAGTCATGAACATAAAACTTATGAAGGCGTTTTAAAATTGTTTTATCCGAATAAAGATTGGGAGTTAAAAACAAATGATCCATCACAGGCTGGTAAAAAAGGTTCAAGTAGTCAAAATTGTACAGGAACGAATGTGCCGTTTAATACTACACCTTTGTCACGTGATGAATTTATTTCTTTGGTAACAGAATTTTTTAATACTAATAGTCATACGACTTATGGACAATATTTTGTAGATTATGCAGGAGATATTTATGATATGGGAATATCAAAAAAAATTAATCCTGAATTGATTTATATTTTTGCTCGTAAAGAAACGGGATTTACTTTAGTTTCCTCTGATACTAATCATTACAATTATTATGGTATGGGGCATTGTAATACTTGTAGTCATGGAACATTTTATAATTCTTTTATGGAAGGTGTTGAGGATTTATTTAATTATTTTGTTAGTGCTGGATCTTTAGAGGCTGTAGTTAAAAAATATTCTTATTTAGGAGATTATTTAGCTAATCCTGGGGGCCCTGGTGATGGAGGGTGTTATTATTTAAAGTTACCAGATATTTATGGAGCTAATTATTCAAGATGTAATTCCAGTTATCATTGTGCTAGTTCAGGTGGCGGTGCTGGATGCGTAAAAACTACGGAAGAAGAAAAAAATGCTTATATTAGATGGCAGGCTGATAAATATATTAAACATCGTCAAGCTATTTTTAAACTTGGTAAAGAGGTTTGTTCATCTAGTGCAGGAATGATAGGAAGTACAGAAGGAACAGTATTTTTAAATACGCCGATTTCCCAGTTTTTACAAGCTAATGGTAGTTCTTTAGAAGAGTTTAATGAAAAAATTTTTAAAGAAGGATGCGAAAATTTGGGAACAGGTCAAGGGGTTTCACGAGTAGCTGCTACAGCAGTAGCACAACTTGCTAGCTATGGTTATAAATTTCATTATGTTTGGGGAGGAATGCATGTAAATAATCCTGGTGGATATGGTGTTTTACCAAATTGGGGACCTTATGGACCAGATTGTTCAGGATTTGTTTCATGGGCTTTATATAATGCAGGCTTTACTTGGAGAAGTCTTGGAGCAACCGATTGGGGAAATTCTGGAACGATTGTAGAACTTGGTGATTCTAGATTAGGTGTTGGAGATGTTATAGTCACGCCTGGTAACCGCGGGTGGAATCATATTGTTATTATTACCAATGTCAATGAAGCAGAAGGGTATTATAACGTTGTTGAAGCTCAACAAACTAGTGTAGGTGTGGTGTTTAACACAGTACCTATGACACCGGGAAAAAAGAAAGGGTCTTTGATGAGTAATTATTATGCTAATGCGCAAAAATCTGATGCTTTTAAAGCGATGTGCCAACAGAAAGGATATTTAAGATGAAAATAAAATTTGCCCTTTTAATCTTAGTTTTAATTCTTTGTAGTGGATGTAGCGTAGATTATACTTTACAAATCGATGAACGTAATGTGTTTTATGAAAAGTTTCAATTAGTTACAGAAAATAATGAGGAAAGCAAACAATTACAAGAAGACCCTTTTCCTTATAAAGCATTTTATGATGATCCAGATTCTGGTGATTATCCTGAGAAGTTAGATGGGGTTTCGTATTATGCTACGGAAATTTTAAACAATGGAAGATTTTATACGAAACAATTTGAGTTTGAATTTTTAGATTATCAAATTAGTCGGGCAAATTCGATTCATACTTGTTATGAAAAAGTAAATGTTAACGAAAATGAGATTGATGGAACGTTTACGTTGCAAACTAGTTCTAAGTTTTTATGTATGGATAATTTTCCAAGTTTAAAT
>JAAWDB010000029.1 GCA_022793555.1 Bacilli bacterium | reverse complement strand
TAATGATTCCTTGGTATCAATTAGGAATTCATTTTAAAACATTAATTGCTGGTGGCAAAATTATGATTGATACCAAATACGTTATCACAGGCTTTTTTTTCATATTATCATATCTTTTAAAATTGATTGAATTTCGAATTCAGCATCATAAAAAGCTAGAAAAAGATCTTATAATTAACATAGAAAAAGCCTTTGAAGAAATTTTTATTGAAGGATTATTAATTATTTTAGCTTTTAATGGTTTTATTTCAGTTATTATTCCGGTGATTTTTCTATCCAAAAATATTTTAGTAAGTACAATGAAAAAATTAAGTGCTGATAATGGTAAAATGAATGAAAAAAGTAAATTAGGACTTACAGAATACATAACATTACGTTTAGGAATTCTGTCCTTACTTTTTTATAATTTACCTTTTGAATTATGGGATTTTTATTTTGCTGATGCCCTTATTATGATTGCTACAGTCTTATCAGCTTTAAACGGATGTATTTATTATTTTAATGCAAAAAACATGTTAATGAATCAAGCGTAACAGAGGACAATCCTCTGCTTTTTTGTTTTTTAACTAAAAAAAATCTTCCAAAATTAAATTTGTAAACACTATTTTAACAAAAGTATATAGTGTTTTTAGTAAACTTTTGATATAATCAAATTAACTAAAAACAATACATTTTTATAAAAGATTAATCTTGTAGTTTCATTGTTGGTTTGATTAAAAAAATAAAAATCTTAACAACGAAACTAGGTGATACGAAGAAAGAAGTGATAAAATGGCTTTCTATTCCTACATTTTTAGTGCCAATTATAAACGATTTGCCACCAATCTAAAAAGAATTGCCAAAGAAAAACATCGTAGTTATTTAGCTTTAACCATAGATACTTATTATAGTATTTTAAAATATGGTATAGGGCTAAGTGATTATCTAAACTATAAGTTTTATGATCGTCAAAAACAAGAACGAAAAGAGTACGTTGGAATTAAAATGCAAAATATTTTTTATGAAAAAGTAAGTCCAAGTGCTTATAAAAAAAGATATACGGTGAAACCTAATTTCTTAAAAGAATTTCATGAATATACAAAACGAGATTTCTTTGTACCAACCGAAAATAATTTTGAAGATTTTAAAAAGTTTATAACCAAACATGAAGTTTTTATGAGTAAACCTTATGATGGCTTAGGTGGAGCAGATGTTACCAAAATTTATACGAAAAATATTGACGATCTAAAAGCTTTTTATGAAAAGTTAATTACCAATCATTTATTTTTAGAAGAATTAGTCATTCAACATGAAAAATTAAATGCTTTGTGTGATACTTCTGTAAATACCATTCGCATTATGACTTTTAATGATCATAATAAACCTAAAATTTTATGGGCAGGTCTTCGTATTGGAAATGGAATAAATTCTGTGGATAATTTTCATGCTGGTGGAATGGGAGCCGAAATTGATTTGAAAACAGGAACACTGATTGGTCCTGCTTTAGATAAAGATTTAAAAGAATTTAAAGTGCATCCCAAAAGCAAAGTAAAAATAGATGGCTTTGAGATTCCGTATTTTAAAGAGGTTCAAGAAATGGTAAAAAAAGCAGCCAAGGAAAGCGACAAAATTTTAGTCGTGGGATGGGATGTAGCGATTACTCCAGATGGACCATTAATTATTGAAGGAAACCGTCGTCCAGGATTTGACTTAGTTCAAGTAACTTCAGATCGTGGACGAATGGATATTATAAGAGAGGTATTAAAACATGTTGAAAAATAAAAAAATAATTTTAATCAGTATTATTGCTTTGATTGGTATAGGCAGTTGTTTATTAGTGGGATATTTTGTATCAAAACCCAAAGAAATGGATATCAATTCTGACTTAATTCAAGATCTATATAATTCGGTTAATCCAAGTTCAGATTATAACGTTGCTAGTTTATTATACACAACGAATCCATTATCCAATAAATACATCATTGATATTGGCTTAATGGCTTATATAAGAGAACATGGCAAAGAAAATTCAGAAGTGATTCCAAAAGAAGAAGTCGAAAAAAATATTGAAAGAATTCTTGGTCAAGTTTCATATGTTCATGAAAAAGTTTTTCTTTTTGAAGAAGTATGCGCATATTCATATAATAATGATAAAAAACAATACGAAGTTTATGGTGGTTGTGGTGGTAATTGGGATGAAAGAATTCATCGAAAAATTGTTAGTGCCAAAAAGACTCGTAATCAAATCATCATTACGGAAAAAATGATTTATGAAAGTGATGATTGGGATACTACCACTAGTAGAAGAACAGTTTATTCCGATGTAAATAAAACAAAACAATTAGATTATAAAGAAGTATCATCAAATGGAAAATATTCTATTAAATTAGAGGATTACATAGAAGATGCAAGCACTTATGAATATGTGTTTGAAAAAAAAGACGATCATTATATTTTTAAACAAATAACTCAAATCAACTAAAATTTAAAATTGGTGATAATGCAATAAAAAAGTAACCAAGGAAAGCAAAAAAATTTTAGTTGTTGTTGGGATGTAGCAATTCCACCAAATGAAACATATTATAAGAGAGGTCTAAAACATGTCGAAAAATAAAAAAATAATTTTAATCATCATAAGTTTTTTAATTGGTATAAGCTGTTGCTTATTAGTGAGCTATTTTTTCCTAAAACCGAAAGAAATAGATATCAATTCTGATTTAGTTCGTGATCTTTATAGCTCAGTAAATCCAAGCTCAGATGCTACTATCGCTAGTTTATTATACACAACGAATCCATTATCTAATGAATATATCATCGATATTGGTTTAATGGCTTATATTAAAGAACATGGCAAAGAAAATTCAGAAGTGATTCCAAGAGAAGAAGTAGAAAAAAATATCGAAAGAATTCTTGGTCAAGTTCCATATGTTCATGAAAAAGTCTATCTTTTTGAAGAAATGTGTGGTTTTACTTACAATAACGATAAAAAACAATATGAAGATATCGGCGGTTGTGGTGGTAATTGGTATGAAAGAATTCATCGAAAAATTGTTAGTGCGAAAAAGACTAATAATCAAATAATTATTACCGAAAAAATGATTTATGAAACGGATGATTGGAATGATACTACTAGTAAAAGAACAATATATTCCGATTTAAATAAAACAAAACAATTAGATTATAAAGAATTATCATCGCATATAAGTTACTCTATTGAATTAGAGGATTACATAGATGATGCAAGCACTTATGAATATGTGTTTGAAAAAAAAGGTGATCATTATATTTTTAAACAAATAACCCAAATCAACTAAAATTAAAAATTGGTGATAAAATAAAGAATAAAAAAGCAAAAATATAAGAAATAATTTGCTTTTTTTGTTTGGAAAACAGTACCAAACGAATGTTTGAGAAAAAGATTGACAAAGCCGATGAACTATAATAAAATGAACATGTACTTAAAAACTTAGGAGGATTATATGAAAACAACAAAAGATATCAAAGATAAGGATAAAGCACTTGAACAAGTTCTTGCAGATATTGAAAAACAATTTGGAAAAGGTGCCATTATGAAACTTGGAGCACAAGAGCATATGGAAGTTGAAGCAACTTCAAGTGGATCCTTAGCTTTAGACATTGCCCTAGGTGTTGGAGGATATCCCAAAGGAAGAATTATTGAAATATATGGACCAGAATCTTCTGGAAAAACTACCTTTGCACTTCATGCCATCGCAGAGGTACAAAAATCTGGAGGAAGAGCAGCTTTTATTGATGCTGAGCATGCTCTAGATCCTGTGTATGCCAAAAATTTAGGAGTAAATATCAATGAACTTTTACTATCTCAACCAGATACTGGAGAACAAGCTTTAGAAATTTGTGAAGCTCTAGTTCGTAGTGAAGCAGTCAATATTATTGTAATTGATTCCGTTGCTGCTTTAGTTCCTCAAGCTGAAATTGATGGAGATATGGGGGATAGTCATGTTGGACTTCAAGCACGACTTATGAGTCAAGCTTTAAGAAAATTATCTGGAACGATTAATAAAACGAAAACGACTGCTATTTTCATTAACCAATTGCGTGAAAAAGTAGGTGTGATGTTTGGTAATCCAGAAACTACTCCTGGAGGAAGAGCTCTAAAATTTTATGCAACTATCCGTATGGATGTAAGAAGAGGAGAGCAAATCAAACAAGGCGATGGTGTAATTGGAAATAAAACAAATGTTAAAGTAGTAAAAAATAAAGTAGCACCTCCTTTTAAAACTGCTTGTGTGGATATTATGTATGGTGAAGGTGTTAGTCATGAAGGCGAATTAATTGATATTGCTAGTGACATTAATATCATCGAGAAAAGTGGCGCTTGGTATTCTTATCAAGGTGAAAAAATTGGTCAAGGAAAAGAAAATGTTAAATTATTTTTAAAAGACCATCCTGAATTAACAAATGAAATTGAAACTAAAGTACGCGAACACTATGGTTTTCAAAAAATAAAAGAAGAACAGAAAGAAAAAAATAAAGAGTAAAAAATATACTATCATCTCCAATTACTTTTTTCTTGACTTGAATTGAACTTTATAATAGTATATTTTCACGTTAAAGAGGTGAATTTGTGAAAAAATATAAGAAAAATTTAATGTTATTATCATTATTAACTATGCTTTTATCTGGCTGTGGTAAAACAAATACTAAGATAATTGAAGAAACAGAAGAAATCAGTGAAGAAACGAACCAACTATCATTTGGAGAACAGCTCTTTGGCTATAGGGACTATTCAAAATATGACTTCTTTGATGAAACAATGTTAATTGGGTTAAATATTATCGATATTGAAGATGAAACATACAATAAACACATAATGGTTAAAACCTTTAAAGCGTATTTAGACAAAAAAGAATATGGAAAAACACAAGAATTTTTAAAAAATGCCAAAGATGCAGCTATTGGATATTTAACTGATGAAGAAATTGAAAAATCAAATATTATAGTAACACTCGCAAGATATAAAGGAATTGACGGAGTGACCACTTATCAAGAAAAAAGAACTGTATTTGAAATACCAAGGGATGGAGAGATAGAAATTCTTGCTATAAATAATAGAATATTTATTAATATAGAAAAAGAAACTGCGGTGGCTGTTCAAAATTTTTCTTCAAATCGTGGAATAGATTTTTGCGTAGGCACTATATATATAAAAGGTGAATTCTACGATTTATCTGAAGAAGGAGCAAAATTATCTTTAAATACATTTAATATACCAGCTGGCATATATACTAAAGACGATCTATTTAAATTATTAGAAAGCGATGAAACTAGGAAATTAGAACTAAAATAGTTTCTTTTTTCTTGCTCAAAACCAAATTTTAATGTTATTCTTAAAGAAAGATGGAAAGTGGGTAAGAAAGGATTATTATGGAAGTTAAATTATTGGGAGCTTTAGATTATAACAAACTAAAGAAATTATTAAAAGAAAGTAATGTAGCAGATGTAGAGGGCTTAATTCAAAAAATTGAACAATTAGAAAAAGAAAAAAGAGCAACAATTGTCGCAACTTCTGGAGGGTTATCAAGATTTCCTGGAGATGTCTTCGAAGTGCTAAATAAAAGAGAAAACCAAAGCTACGAAAGCAATATAAAAATGATTAAACGTATTACAAAAATGGGTCATGACTCGATTACTGATCACGATTATTGCGTTTTTGCACTAAAAAATGTTTCTGCAATAATTGAACAAATTATTATCGCTGAACGCTTTTCATCATTTACGATAAAATCAAGAAGAGAAGTAGATTTTTCTAACGCTGGCTTTTTTGTACCTCAATTTAGAGATGAAGAAGAAAAACAAATTCCAAATGAGGATAAGATAAGAGAACTGTATATTAAAAACGAGATGAATTTATTTAACACATATCAAAAATTATTACAAAATGGTGTTACCAAAGAAGACGCTCGATTTGTTTTACCATATTCATATTATTCAAATATCATTATGGGAGTAGATGCTCATACCTTAAAAAATATGATAATTAAATTTACGAAAACAAAATATGCCAATATAGGAGAAGTAAAACAGTTTGGAGAATTACTTTTAGAAATCGCTAGGGAAAATATTCCTTATATTGTTGACGATATTGAAAATGCAGAAATACAAGAAGAGGATGTTGTAGAAAAGTATTTAAATCAATGGTTAAACTATCAAGATTATCAAGTATTAAATACCCCAAAACTTTTAACAAGTACGCCAAATGTTGATGATCATATCATAATATCTGCCATCATGAGAAGATATCAATATGACTACAAAACTGCTGAAAAAATTTATCAAAACTTAAGTAAAAGTTATCCAAGTTTTAAAGTAGATATTATGAATAAAATTGCTTTTCAATCCGATGGTCAAGAATTAACTCAAGTAAATTTTACCTATCAAATTCCAACTTCATTTGCCGTACTAACTCATTTAACACGCCATCGTACACATGATTTATTAATACCAGATTTTGGACCATCTATTGATTTATCACAATATCGAATTCCTCCAAAATTAGAGCAAGAAAATTTAACGACTTATCACGAAGCGTTTCAAAGAAATCAAGAAATATTTTGGCAATTAAAAAATAATTACCATATTAAAGATGAAGATTTAATTTATTTTACTTTATCAGGTAATTTAGTAAATATCATCAGTAATTTGGATGGTAAAACTCTTGCTCATATTTTAAGATTACGAGAGTGTAATAAGACCCAATGGGAAACAAGAATGATTGTTAATGGTATGCATGATGAAATAAGAAATTTACAAGGAGCTAGCTGCTTTAGTAACATTTTAGGACCAACTTGTGAAACTCAAGGTTTTTGTAAAGAAGGTAAAGAATCTTGTG
>JAAWDB010000028.1 GCA_022793555.1 Bacilli bacterium | reverse complement strand
TTTTTACTTGCTAATTTTGCTGGTATCCATCCACCAATAAGAGTTAAGATTACACTTATGGTAATTAATATACAAGCATGAATTGGATTCATCACTGCTACATTATCTAAATTGGTAAGACTTTTTAATACTGCATTCGTTGGGAATAATAGTAACCATGCGACAAAAATTCCGATTAATCCTGAAGATACCCCAATAATAAAGGTTTCTGAATTAAATACACGTGCAATATCTCGTTTTCTAGCTCCTAAACTTCTTAAAATACCGATTTCTTTTGTTCGTTCTAGAACAGAAATATACATAATGATACCAATCATAATAGAAGATACAATTAAAGAAATACTACTAAAAGCAACTAAGACAATGGTAATTGCATCCATGATGTTACTTGATAAAGAACTCATTAAATTGGCTTGATCGATGTAAGCAATTTTTTCTTCTTCTTTTTTTCCATCATTGTAGGCATCTAAATAATCTAAAATGTAATCTTTCGATTCAAAGTCTTTTGGATAAACTTGAATTACATAAGGAACTGATTTATTTCCTAAATATGCTAAAATATTTTCTTTTGCCGTCTTTCCTTCTTCTGTTGTGGTATCAAAAATTTCTCCAGTCATTATATTATAGTTTGCTTTATTTTGTGCTTCAACGATTTGAGAATTTGAATTTTTTTCTAGTAAATGTTGCATTAATTCATAGGTATAATAAATTCCTGGTTGAGAAGCCATATTTGGATATTCTTCTTTTAAACGAATTATTCCTACTACTTTTAGGGTTAAGTTATTTTTATTTTCGTAGACTTTTTCTAAATCAGAATTTGGCATAAAATAATTTCCTACTTTATGATAATAGTCATCATTATAAGCAAGTTTCACTTGGCTTTTTAAAAGAGTATCAAAGGAAATATGATCATCTGTGGTAAATCCTAATACTTCTAATAATTGTTTCGATGCACGATTTTTGTTATCTACTTCTATGACAATTTCATCTTTTGATTTTGGCTCTCTTCCTGCTAAAATATCGAAACGTTCAGAAATAACGCTTGGAGTATTTTCACTTAAAGTATGAGGCATCATGCCTATATTTAATTCAGAAGTGTTTATCCATTTTACTTTGTTTTCTACTTTTTGAAGAAAATTAAGGCCTGTTGTATATACGTAATTGATTCCTGAAACATGATCTGCAGACATTTTCTCAAGATAATTTACATAATCGTCGGTAATTTTATTTTCATGGGTGTATTGTTCTTCTTCACTTTTACTTGGGATTACATAATCAATACTAGGATATGTATTTTCTGTACTCGTCATGTCATCTTGCATTTTTGCCATGGTTTCTTCATCTAAATTCATGCTTTGTTTACTAATTACTACAGGTAATGCACTTAGGGTGTTTTTTTCAAAGGTATCGATTTGTTTATCAAAACCATTGCTTAAGCTTAAAATTAAGGAAATGCCAATAATTCCGATGGAAGATGCAAAAGCAGTTAGAATGGTACGTCCTTTTTTGGTACGAATGTTATTCAATGATAAATGAAGAGCTGTTTTAAAATTCATAGAAGTTTTTTTAATTTTATATTCTTCTTCATTTTCTTCTTTTTCTTTTAGGGGATTAGAATCACTTAGCATTTCGCCATCTTTCATTTCAATGACACGACTGGCATATTCATGAGCTAATTCAGGATTGTGTGTAACCATTATAACAAGTTTGTCTTTGGCAATTTCTTTAATTAAATCCATGATTTGAACACTTGTTTTAGAATCTAGAGCTCCCGTTGGTTCATCAGCTAGGATAATATCTGGATCATTTGCTAGGGCTCTTGCAATTGCCACACGTTGCATTTGACCCCCAGATAGTTGGTTTGGTTTTTTGTGGGCATGATCTTTTAATCCCACTTTTTTTAATACTTCAAGGGCTTTTTTTCTTCTTTGTTTTGCATTTATTCCACTAAGAGTCATTCCCATTTCAACATTTGATAAAATGTCGATATGACTAATTAAGTTGTAACTTTGAAAAATAAACCCAATACAATTATTACGATAGGCATCCCAATCTTTGTCTTTAAATAATTTGGTTGAACGATTGTTGATAATTAAATCACCTTTGTCGTAGCGATCTAATCCTCCTATAATATTTAATAGGGTTGTTTTTCCTGAACCACTAGGTCCTAATATGGCTACAAATTCATTTTTTCGGAATTTTAGGTCAATTCCTTTTAGCGCATGTTGGGTAAAACTGCCTGTGGTGTAACTTTTTTTGATATTTTTTAATTCAAGCATTATTCTTCTCCTTCTTTAATGGTCGTGATAAATTTTTGAATCACCATACTAATTGCTTGGTCTAAAATGGCTTGTTCGTCTTTTGAGAAAAGCTTTAAGAAATCTTGCTGTCTTTTTTCAATGATATTTTTGATTTCTTTTGCAACGTTTTTGCCTTTTTCTGTCAAACAAATATGATATTTTCGCTGTGATTCTTTTTCACGGTTTCTATAAATATAGTCTATTTTTTCTAACTCCTTAATATTCCTTGTCATCAGGGCATTATCCACTGCATTTAAGCGACTTAAGTCCGACATGGAATATCCTTCTTTATGATCATATAAAAGCATAATTATTCCCAAGTAAGTACTTGAGAGATGAAACTTTTTTAAATCTTCATTAAATTCTTTTTGAATTTTCGTTTGGAATTGTCTTAGATATACTAAAAATTTCTCATAGCTTAGCTTTTCCATATAACACAACCTATCACTCGAACTTAATTATAGAGCAACTAAGTTGAGTTGTCAATTTATGTTTTAATGCTATTTTTTTCTTTCTCTATTTTTCACTCTCATCTTTCTTTTCTTCGGGAACAGTCATGAAATATTTTACTAAAAAATTTTATTTTTTGGCATTTTAAGGCATTATTTTTTTATTTTCTTGAACTTTGGTCTTCATAAATTTTAATAACAAAATAAAAAAATTTAAGATAAAATGGTATATTCTGGTTGACTTTTGACATAATTATAGTATACTTAAGTAGAACTGCTTGATTAGCTCAGTCGGTAGAGCAAACGGCTGTTAACCGTTGGGTCGTAGGTTCGAGTCCTACATCAAGCGCCATTTAGAATATTAAAATCCTTGATTGAAAAGATTAATCAAGGATTTTTTTTATCATAAAATATTTAAATTATTTTTACTATGCATCTTTTATTTTTGTTTCAATCCTAATAGATGATCGTTATCATTAAAAAAATTTTCAATATCATAAGATAAACACAGTTTACAAAAATTTTCTCTAGTTATATTTGAACAAAAATTTATTAAATATAATGAGGTAATATTTGCAATTGGATAAGATAAATAAAAATTTATTAAATTATCTTCTCCAGCGCTCATAATTTTTTTTATATTTTTAGAATCTTTTTCTGTTAATTCTAATTTACCTTTTTTTGAATATTCGTTTTCATAATGCATTACTAGCTTTATAATCTCCAACATTTTTTTCTCCATATATAGGCGATTATTTCTTCTAATATCAAACAGATATTTATACTTTTGACCTAGAAATTTTTCAAGTTCTCTTTCAATATAGAAAGCAAAAGTTTCTCTTAAAAACCAATAATTATCTGGAACTATGTGAGGATTCAACGTATGATCAATATAATGTGCTAATTCATGAACTATCATAATAATATCTCCATCATTACCCATTATTTTTATATAAGTTTTATGGTTTTCCGTGTTAAAATGAGAATTAAAATCATCCGCTATAATAAGGTCTTTCTTATTTATTCCTTCTATAATTATATTGTAATAATCTATATTAAATTGTTTATAAAAGTTTAATGAAATTAGTAATTTATCAAGTTTATTATCAGGATAGTTTAATTTTTCAATTGGAATGTCAAATCTATCAATCAATTCTATTACAAAATCTTTTTTTAAACAAATCTTAATATTTATTAATTGAGCAATAAATTGTGTAAATTCTTCATACATTATGGTTCCCGCACTTTCTAAAATTTAACTCTAATTAACAAAAAATATTGTAAAATTAAGCTTTCATATAGCTATTTTACCATACTTTAATAAGTTCCAAATCCTTTACCTTATCGTTTTGTGCTACTTTATAGTTAGTATCCTTATGCCCGGTCCCCCTTTTCTATTATCAATATAATATATCAGGTGGATGATATATGTTTGTATTTTTTAGTGCTTTTGTAGCTAGCTTAGATGGATTTATTATTGGACTTGGATTACGCTTATCTCATATTAAGTTTTCCAAAAAAGATATTTTATTATTTTTTCTTGGAAATGTTATTATATATTCCTTTGCTATTTTTGCTTATACATTTTTTCATTTTCGATTTGTTACTACACTAGTTTCAACCATACTTTATTTAGTGCTTGCTTATTTTACTTTTATAGATAGTGAAGAAATTAATACTTATGAAGAATGTCATAATTTAACATTTGGAAAATTGGCTTTGCTTATTTTAACGCATTCTTTAGATGGAACTTTGGTTTCTTTAGGTTTTGTTTATGATTATTCCTTATTTTTTTTAGTTTTATTATTTAGTACGATGTCTATTGGAATATTATTATTTGGATATTATTTTGGAAGATTACTTAAAACGAAAAAAAAGAATCGTTATATTGGTTCGATTCTATTTGTTCTTTTAGCTATTTTAAATCAATTTTTTTAAAAAAGTTTCATATTCGTCTAATACTTGTTTTAATTCGGTTTCTGTTTTTGTCATACAGATTTTAGTCTTTATTTCTTTACTTTTTGGCATGTTTTTTAAATAATATAAAATATTGGACCGAATTTCTAAAAGAGCCACTTTTTCGTTTTTATCTTGTTTTAATAAATCAAAGTGATAGCGCATCATATTAATCTTTTCTTCGTTGGTAACTTTTTTCGGAAGTTCTTTTTTTTCTAAATAATTAACACAATCGCGAATTAACCAGGGATTTCCTAGAACTCCTCTTCCGATCATAACGGCATCGCATCCAGTTTCTTCAAGCATTCTTTTGGCATCAAAGCAAGATAGAATATCTCCATTACCTATAACTGGAATGGATACGGCTTGTTTCACTTGTTTTATAATTTGCCAATCGGATGAACCACTATATCCTTGTGCTCTTGTACGGCCATGAACCGTGATGGCACTGGCTCCCGCTTGTTCACAAACTTTTGCTACTTCAACGGCATTAATATGAGCATCATCCCAACCACTGCGGATTTTTACTGTAACTGGAGTAGATACGGCATTTACTACTGAATGGACAATCTCGTAAATCTTTTCAGGATTTTTTAATAAGGCACTTCCCGCTTGGGCTTTAATTGCTACTTTGGGAACTGGACAACCCATATTAATATCAATAATATCTGGATGCATTCTTTTTTCAATTTCTTTCGCAGAAATAACAAATGATTCTTTATCGCTTCCAAAAATTTGTTGAGCAATGGGACGTTCTTTTTCGCTCATTTTTAATAAATCAAAGGTTTTTTGGCTTTTATACATGATGGCCTTATCACTTACCATTTCCGCATAAATTAAACCGCATCCCATTTCCTTAATAATTTTGCGAAATGAAGTATTTGAAAAACCTGCCATTGGGGCTAAAACTACTTGATTTTTAATCGTAATATTGCCAATTTTAAATGTCATATTACTAACGTTACCTCCGCTCCACTTTCGATAAGTAATGCATTTGCTTCATCTCGGTCTAAGTGGACTTCAAAATAGCCATTATCACTCGCTTTAATCTCTGCGTCTAATAAAGCACTACGTGGTCCAGGAATATGGATTTGGACAGTATCGCCATCTTTAAGATGAAATTTATCTAAGTCTAAAGTATTAATGTGCACATGGCGTTTGGCCATAATACAAGCATTATTTAGGGTTATTTCTTTTTTAGGTCCAATTATTGTAATCGATTCTGCATCTTTTAAATCACCACTTTTTCTTACAGGGGGATTTAAGTTTAATAAATGTGCATCACTTTTTCCTATTTCTACTTGATTGTAAGAGCGAAAAGGTCCTACGATGCGAACGTTTTTTATTTGACCAAAAGACGTTTTTAAGTCTACAAATTGATTTGAAGAAAATTCCCCAATTTGATTTAAGTCTTTTACTTTTTCTAGGGGTTTGTCGAATAGCTGTTCATAAGTCTCTCGCGTTAAATGAACGTGTTTATTACTAATTCCAACAGAAATTTTATATTCCATTTTAAATCACCTTTCTAGTATGATTTTTTTTAATTTTGGCACATTATTATTAGGAGGATGAATCATGAAAAAACCAGGTTGTAGTAAATGTAGTGAAACCACATTACAAGGTCGTGCTTACTTAGATAATGAAACTGGTTTATTATGTGTTTCGATTGAAGAAAAATATGATAAACCAAAAGGAAAAAAAGTATTAGTGCCTTTTATTTGTACGACATGTGGAACCACTGAGTGGAAAACGATTGAAAATGAAGAATAAGAACTAGCTATAGTTCTTTTTCTTGTTCCCAAACAATATTTCTTAATTTATCTCCTTCAAATTCTAAACGAAAAAGACGAGTTGGATGATAGCCGCCATCAATAATGACTTGGTCTTTATAATTTAAAATCATTTGATTTTCTAAACTATAGCCTTTTTCGCACCATATCGTAAATAAAGATTCAATGGCGATATCATGGGAAAAAACGGCAACAGTTTCGTCTTCGTTATGAAATAAAATGTCTTTTAAACAGTTTTTCATCCGTTCAATTACCATATTTAAGGATTCACCATTATGAAATTTGTAATCAAAGTCATGTTTTTGAGTTTCCTTTAAAAAGTTTTCATCATTTGTTCCTAATATACCAATGCGTCTTTCTTTTAGGCGACTATCAATATAGATGGGAAGATCAAGTTCTTCACTTAAATATTTGGCTGAGCCAATTGATGATTTATAGGGTGATGCATAAAGTGTTTTTACTTGTTTTAATTCTGCTTTTTTTAATAGTTCACAAGCTGTTTTTTCCCCTTTGAAACTTAGGAGTGTATCTTCTCTTTTTTGTTCATCACTGATTTCTTTTTTATAAATACAATTACTTCGTAAAGTGTAGTTATTGGTTATAAAATAGACTGTTGTCATTTACATCACACTTCCTAAAATTCCATATGATAGAATTAACATAATAATACCTGCCATTAACACACCAGCGATGGCAGCAAGTAAAGATTTTTTCTTATCTAGATTTAATAAAGCTGCGATAAGACATCCTGTCCAAGCTCCAGTGCCTGGAAGAGGAATACCAACAAAGAGAAATAAACCAATATATTTGAGTTTTTCAATTTGCTCTTTTTTTCCTTCTGCTTTTTTTTCACACCATATGACAAACTTTCCAATAAATGGCCAGTGACGCATATAACGAAATAAAGGATTTATACACCAAAGAATAAAAGGAATCGGTAAAATATTACCAAGAAGACATAACCCATAACTTTGCCACATAGGAAGTCCTAACATACTAGCTGCTAGAAGTCCCCCGCGAAGTTCTAAAATGGGCATTAAAGAAATGATAAAAACAATAATATATTTTCCTATCAAAGTTCCAGCCCATGCTCCAAATAATCCAACAACGAATGAAGTTATTTTATCGGTCAAATCCATCATTCCTTTCCATTTTTTCATTATATCATAAAATATTCAAAAAAAAGAAAGAAGAATTGTCCTTCTTTCTAAAAGTGTGAGTTTGAGTTTATATGTTATTTATATTGTATAGAGTTTTTAATATATTTTTCATATATTGTGTAGCTTACAGTACTTTATCACTCCTCCTTTTCATGTATTCATGATACTAAACATTTATGAAGTTTTCGTGAAGTAATCGTGAAAGAATGATAAAGTTATTTTTTCTTTTTTCTTTTTTGAATTTTGAAATAAAACGTGGTGCCATTATTTTTTTTGCTGCGAACGCCATATTCAAAGTTATGACGTTCTAAAATTGTTTTGACAATGGATAAACCAATTCCAGTACCAACGACATTTCGTTTATGATTTTTTTCATTTTTATAATATTTATTCCAAATTAATTTTATTTCTTCGGGCTTAATGCCTTTACCAGTATCGGAAATCTCTATTAAGTATTTACTTTTTTCTTCGATAATTCTTATGGTGATGAGTTTATCTTTACCGGTATAATTAATGGCATTGTTAATTAAATTATAGATAACTTGATTGAGTTTATTTTTATCTGCATAAACGATTGCTTCTTTGGGCATTTCTATTACGAAGTTATAATTTTCGGTTTCTTTAATAATTTCATATTTTTTTATAATACCTTGAATTTCTTTCGTTAAATCAAATTCTTCCATTTTTAGAGTATCAGCATCCGCTTGCATCTTTGATAAGCTTAATAAGTCATTGACTAATAAATTTAGACGATCGGTTTCAGAAATAATAATATTTAGATGTTCTTCTCTTTTTTCATCGGATTTGTAAGAAATATCACGAATCATTTCGGCATAGGCTTTGATCATGGTGAGAGGTGTTTTTAAATCATGAGAAACGTTGGCCAGTAAATCTCTTCGAAGTTCATCGGTTTTTGATAATTCTTCTTGAGCCATATTTAAACTTTCGGCCAGTTCATCAATTTCTAAAATTCCATTTTGGTTAAAGGTAATGTCGTGATCGCCAGTACCTAATTTTTTGGCTTTCTCCGTGATATCTAGAATTGGTTTGGTTATTTTATGAGATAAAAAGTAAGCAATAATGCATGCAAAGATAATGGCAATAACCGTTAAATAAATTAGTTGTCCTTTTAAGACTATGGAAGCATTGCTTAAGTCTTCTAAAGTGTTATAAACAAAAACATAACCAGAAGTTTTTTGAATACCATATAAAAAAGCATTGGCTTTATATTCTTGATTTACGAGACGAAAGGCTTGCATCGCTTCGTTTTTTTCAATCATTTCCGTTTGGTATTCGATAATGTTTTTATTGTTTTTTCCGAGCTCACAACCGATTAAGCGAGTATTATAAGAAAGTGTTTTATAAGGACTTACAAACTCAATACAAACTTCTTCTTCGTAAGCGATTTGTTCAATGGTTTCTAGAAGAGATTCATCGGAAGTATTATGGATAGTACTTGCAATTTTGTTTAGGTTTTTAATTTGAAAACGTTCATAGGAAACATTTAGAAAAATGGCTTGAAAAAACCATAGTAATAGCAATATTGAGATACTAAAAGTTACTAAGTAAAATAAGGTTTTAAAGGTTATACTATTCGTTTTTTTCTTTATATTCAAATTTATAACCTACTTTACGAATGGTAGTAATGTAATCTCGATATTTTCCTAAATTATTCCGTAATGTTTTGACATGGGTATCTACAGTACGGTCATCTCCATAAAAATCATAACCCCATATATTAGTTAGTAATTGTTCCCGCGATAAGGCAATGTTTTTGTTTTCAATTAAATATTTTAAAAGTTCATATTCTTTTGGTGTTAAGTTAGCTTTTTCTCCATCAATGGTTACTTCATGAGCAGAATCGTCTAGCACTAATCCCCCAAAGGTAAAGGTGATAGCACTTTTTTCTTTTCTTTTGGTGATGGCTTTGATTCTCGCTACTAATTCTTTGGGACTAAAGGGTTTGGTAACATAATCATCAATTCCCAGTTCAAATCCTAAGAGTTTATCAAATTCTTCAGCCCTTGCAGAAAGCATTAATAAAGGAACATCTTTGATAGTTTTAATTTCTTTTACCGCTTGATAACCATCCATTTTGGGCATCATGATATCCATGATAATTAAATCTACTTGGTTTTCTTTGACGTAATTGAGCGCTTTTTGACCATCTTCGGCTTCGATTACTTCGTATCCTTCTAAAACTAGGTATTCTTTGATTACTTCACGAATTAATTGTTCATCATCACAAACTAATATTTTCATATTTCACCTCTACTTCTTGAAATATTATAACAAATTTGTGAAAAATCGATGAAAAAAAGCAAAAAAGAATAATGAAATTCATTACTCTTTGGCTGTTAGGTTATCTTTGGCGACACTAAGCATTAGTTTTAAACGATTGATTTGATTTGATTCTGAAGAACCAGGGTCGTAATCGATCGCGACAATATTAGCGCTTGGATATAATTCTTTTATTTTTTTAATTACCGATTTACCAACAATATGATTTGGAAGACAAGCAAATGGTTGAACACAAACGATGTTATTTACTCCGTCTTCTAATAATTCAATCATTTCGGCGGTTAAAAACCACCCTTCTCCAGTTTGATTTCCTTTGGATAAAACAGGCTCAACATTTTTGGCTAAATGATAGATATTGGTAGTATTACGATATTTTGTTCCAGCTAATTCTTTTCTTACTGTTTTTTCGTAGTAATCGATAATGTTTAAAACTTGTTTACTTAAATAAGAAGTCGTTTTTTTACCACCTAAAAGTTCAGTTTTAGCAATTTGGTTGTAAACACAGTATTTTACAAATCCCATAAGTTCTGGAATAAATACTTCGCAGCCCTCATTTTCTAGAGTGCTTGCTAAATCATGATTACCATAGTGATGATATTTGATGAGAATTTCGCCCACGATTCCTACTTTTGGTAAGCGCTTTTGGTGAGTTGGAATGGCTTTAAATGTTTGAATTATCTTTTCTATTTGCGCATTTAATTCTTTACGCTTTCCCGATTTTATCACAGTTTTACATTCTAATAAAAGTTGGTGGTAAGTTTCGTTACTTTGACCTTTTATTTTTTCATATGGTCTAGTAGCATAAAGGAGTTTCATTAATAAATCACTTAAGACGACGGCCATTAAAGCCCGATTGGCCATTGATAAAGTGATTTTAAACTCTTGTTCTTTTTCTAATCCACTTACGTTAAAAGAGAGTATCGGTACTTGTTCAAAACCTGCATCTTTAAGAGCCTTACGTATTAGACCAATGTAGTTAGTAGCACGACATCCACCTCCTGTTTGACTAATTAAAACGGTGGTATGGTTTAAGTCGTATTTGCCACTTTGAAGTGCTGATAAAAGCTGACCGATAACAATTAAAGAAGGATAACATGCATCGTTATTGACATATTTTAACCCATTATCAAGCATTTGGTCGTTCATTTCACTTAAGTATTCTAAATGGTATCCTTCAGCATTTAAGGCTTCAACTAACAGAGGCATGTGAAATGGTGACATATCTGGACAAAGAATCGTATTTTGTTCTTTCATTTCTTTTTTAAAATAATTTTTTTCAAATTGATATGGTGTGTACTCTTCACTATTTATTCGTTTATTCATGGAAGCAATTAGGGAACGCAGACGAATTTTAATTGCTCCTAAGTTGCTCGTTTCATCTATTTTAATCGTTGTATAAAGGCGATGATTCTTTTTTAATATCTCTTCAGTTTGGTCAGTAATAATGGCATCTAAGCCGCAACCAAAAGAATTTAGACTAACGAGTTCTAGTCTTTTATTTTGACAAACAAAATTTGCAGCATGGTAGACTCTTGAGTGGTAAGTCCATTGGTCGACGACACGAAGTTTTAAGTTGTCTTCTTCATTAAAACAAATGGCATCTTCCGTTAGAACGACTAAGCCAAGAGAATTAATTAATGTATCAATGCCATGATTAATTTCTTTATCGATATGGTAAGGTCGTCCCGCTAAAACAATACCTTTTTCATCATGGTCTTCTAAATATTTTAGGAATTCTTGACCTTTTTTGGTGATGTCATTTCGGTATTTTTCTTGTTCTTCCAAACCCTTTTCAATCGCTTTTTTTAGCTCACTTTTTTTGAAGTTATAGGGTTTCATTTCTTTTAAATCTAGAAAACGCTGTAATAAGTTTTTCTTATCGAGTGGAAGAAAGGGATTTAAGAAAGTAATGTTTTGTTTTTTTAATTCATCCATGTTTAGTTTGATTGCTTCTGAATAAGAAGTTACAATTGGACAGTTATAGGAATTATCGCTATTCTTAAATTCTTTTTTTTCGTACATAATACAAGGATAAAAAATAGTAGAAACCCCTTTATCCATTAGATTTTTAATATGACCATGAACTAATTTGGCTGGATAGCAAACGGATTCTGAAGGAATCGATTCCATGCCACTTTCAAATAACTTATGACTGGAATGGTCGGATAAAACGACTTGAAAACCTAGGCTTGTCAAGAACGTATGCCAAAAAGGATAATCTTCATACATGTTAAGAACTCTTGGAATACCAATTTGACCACGATAAGCTTCTTCATCGGATAAGGATTGGTAAGAAAATAAGCGTTCATATTTGTAAGCAACCATATTTGGCAAATGATTCATAGAGCCATTGTTTCCACTTCCCCGTTCACAACGATTTCCACTGATAAACCGTTTTTTTCCAAATGAGTTAATGGTTAAACCACAATGATTTTCACATCTCTGACATCTGGTATGAGTTGTTTTCATTTCTAAATTTTCAATCGCTTCAATATTTAATAGACTTGAGTCTTCTTGGGTTTGATTTTTTTCAAATTGTTCTTTACCAAGTAAGGCCATACCATAAGCACCCATAAGCCCGGCAATATCTGGACGGATGGCTTGACAACCAGTGATGAGTTCGAAAGCACGTAATACGGCGTCGTTTAAGAATGTTCCACCTTGAACGACAATATGATTTCCAAGGGTTTCTGGATTACGGATCTTCATAACTTTTTGAAGAGCATTTTTGATAACGGAATAAGATAGACCTGCAAAAATATCAGCAAGTGGTCGCCCTTCTTTTTGGGTTTGCTTAATTTTTGAATTCATGAACACCGTACAGCGACTTCCTAAATCGACAGGATTTTGACTGTGAAGCGCTAAATTTACAAATTCTTCTATGGTTATATTTAAGGATTTGGCTAAGGTTTCAATAAATGAACCACATCCCGATGAACAAGCTTCGTTTAGTAAAATCGTATCGACTGCATGATCTTTGATTTTAATATATTTCATGTCTTGACCACCGATATCAATAATACTTGAAACATTTGGTTCAAAATATTCGGCTGCTTTATAGTGAGCCATGGTCTCAATTTCACTCATATCTAGATTAAAAGCGGAATGTATTAGTTGTTCTCCATATCCGGTTGAACCACTCATTTTAATGTGAACTTTGGATGGAAGTTGTTTTAGGAGTTCTATTAAACTTTTCTTGATGGTTTCAACAGGTGTTCCTAAGTTGGAGCGATAATCTTCATAAAGAATATTTCCTTGATCATCAATTAAAACGATTTTGGCAGTTGTACTACCCGCATCGATTCCTAAAAAGGCATTTCCTTCATAGTTTTTTAGAGGGATTCTTTTTACTTTTTGTTTGTGATGACGCGACTTAAATTGTTTTAATTCTTTTTCGTTTTGAAATAGTGGTGGAAGAGATTCATTCACACTTTCTTTAAAATCTTTTAATTGTTCTATTTTCTCTAAAAGCTGTTGATAAGTGATTGGCGTTGTCTTTAAATTATCTAAAATGGCACCATAAGCTACAAAAAGATGAGAATTTTCTGGCATGATGGCTTCGTCTTCTTTAATGTTTAGCGTTTTTATGAAACGTTCTTTTAGGGTATCTAAATATGTAAGTGGCCCACCTAAAAACATGACATTGCCGCGGATTGGTTTGCCACATGCTAGCCCACTAATTGTTTGATTGACAACGGCTTGCATTATGGATAAGGCAATATCGCTTTTTTTAACGCCTTCATTAATTAAAGGTTGAATATCGGTTTTGGCAAAGACTCCACATCGAGAGGCGATGGGATAAATGTTGGTACCAGACTTCGCTAGTTCGTTTAATCCGGAAGTATCCGTATTTAATAATACAGCCATTTGGTCTAAGAAAGCACCTGTTCCTCCGGCACAAGAACCATTCATCCGTTGTTCTACGCCACCTGTAAAATAAATGATTTTGGCATCTTCGCCACCTAATTCCACTACTACATCGACATTTTTATTTAAGTGTTCTACGGCTCTTTTACATGCAATCACTTCTTGAACAAAGGTAATATTTAAGAACTTTGCTAAGCTAATGGCACCTGAACCAGTAAGTGATACGCGATAAGTTTGATTGGGATATTTGTTTAAAGTTTCATTTAGTAGTTCTTTTAATGTTTTTAATGTATCGGAATAATGTCTTTGATATTTACTATGTAAAGTTTG
>JAAWDB010000027.1 GCA_022793555.1 Bacilli bacterium | reverse complement strand
TTCCAGTGTTATTACAAATTACCATACCATAAACCCATTTAGCAGTTAGTTTTCCACCATATTCTTTTACCAAATTACTATAATACATTATCATTTCATCATCAGTTAATTCTTTGCCATTAACTCTTCTTACATAAGTACCAGGTTGTTTATCATCTGGTAGTTCCTCAATAAATAAATTATTATCCATTCCTATAGTGGGAATATGCGTAATATCCCAATATGCTTTTGCCTTTATATATGCATTTTCAATTGCATTTTTTCCATTTTCTTCTATATCTAATTTAAAATCCAAATCTTTTATAGTTATTAATTCTATTCCATGTTCTTCCAGCACTTTCTTATATTTTAAAACTTTAGCTTGATTTGTTGTTGCAAATAAAACTTTCATTATATGACCTCCCTAAAACCATTTCTGCTCCATAACCAAAGTGGGGTATGAATATCAATTGGCTTATATTTTGTATTTTTAAGTAACTCTTGCCATCTATCTATAACAATTTGTTGAACATTACTAGAATTAAATTCTTCATCTGTAATTAATCCTAGTTTATGTGTTGACTTACATACATGAGTATCAGGAGCTACTGTTAAATTTTCTGTATTTTTATATTTCCTATCAGTATACTCCCAAATTACATACATCCAGTAATTACATATTTTAGTTCCAGATAAATATGGAAATTTCTTTTTATTATCTTTTTGTATAAAATTTCTAATTTGATCTACATCATTATCTAACAAATCAAATAGTTTTCTTATATCTCCAAGTATTACAAAGTGCTAACCATATTTCTGTTTGCTTTTGTTTTTGTAAAGCAACTTTATATTTTGTTAAAGCAAATTGTACTTCTTCAAAAGACTTTTCTAAACATATTTTAGGATTAAATACAAATCTTGTCTCCTCATCATTATAAGTTTTTAAAGTACTTTCCCAAAGAGTATAAGAACTTCGTTGATAATTTAAAGCCATAGGTAAAGTAAAATATAAATAATTTTCTAAACTAGATTTTTCAAGATGTGGATTAGCATCTTCTGGCATTACTTCACCACCAAGTTCTCCATTTTTATACATTATTATGAGTTTATCCACTTTATCTAATATTTCATTTTTATTCATAACTTCCTCCGATATTTCAAGATAATTACTAATAAAATTATACTACTTAAGGTATTTTTTTTCTATACTTCCATTGAATTTTAATACTGATGAGTATATAATAATTTAAAAAAAGTTCATGAATTATATATGATTCGTTACCTTGACGAGTCTGTTCGAACTTTTCAAACATTGAAATATATCAATCGAGAGGTTGATATTTAACTCACAACGTAGCAGGGGGAAAAATAATGGAAAAGGTTATCAATCAAGTCCGAAGCACTTGGTCTAAAGATTTAATTATTCGGTTTTTATATATAAAATTGGCTCCATATTTTCAACGAGATCTCTTATACTTTTTAGCAACCGATGAAGAAAAGGATTTGCAATATAAAAAAGGTTTTATTAATCGTTTTCCTCATATTGTGTGCTCAACTTTAGCTGATTTTTATGTGGATCTATTTAAACAATTTGGAATTAATGCCCAAAAAGTAATTGCCAATAGTGCTAAAATTCCTCTTTTTGCTATTATAGTTCAAGGTGATTGTGGTTGGTATTTTCTTGATCCTATTAATGACTTGTTTTCTAACCAATATGGTTTAAAGCCTTACTTTTTTGGGATTATTCCTCAATATAAAACAATTCGTAACACCCATCCAGAAATTATTAAACTGCCACAAGAGTATGTAAATGATTTAGATGTAACATTAGATATTAATTACCTTGATGACTATTTTTTTAATCTTCATTCAATACTAACAAATAGAAGGGATGCTAACGTTTTTTTTGGCTTACCTCGAGAAACCAAAATGGATTTAAAGGAGAGAAAACTACAATTTTATAACGATAAATTAATAAATTTAGGTAGTGTAAATGGCTTTTTTGAACGAGCTCAACTTTATAAATTTTTAAACGATCGAATTTTCAATAAAGGTGAAAAACGTTTTACAAAAGTTAGGTTAATGGGTGGATTAGAAAATACTCATATTTCAATTGAATTAATAAATCGGGATGGGAATATGTTATATGAAGAAGAAAAACATGGCAGAAAATATGTTTTAATCAAAAAATCATAAAAACCTCTTTTATAAATAGTTGTAGACATCTACGCCATATGCTCAAGTTAATATAAAGACTCAGAGTCCTCTTTCTAAGAAAAAGGGCTTTTTTTGATGATAGAATTTAAAAAACTATTCAAATAATAAAGATAAATATCAAAATCTACTTAAAACGTATGAATATTATATTAACAATAAATTTAATTATATTTGTTATCATTCCCAATTAGAAACTAACCTCTATAAGAAAGGATTGTCAAGAAGAGATAAAATATTACAAATATAGTTATATCTGAAAGAAAAGCAGTTTAAAAATATTAGATAAAGCTGTTGAAATAATGACTTCAAATATTAATATTCTATCAGATAATCAAAATTATGAAGACATTGCAAATCGCTATGAAACTGGCACAATAAGTGGTATTGGAGAATAAAGACACAGTTAAAATGAAATATTCAAAATAGCACTAATGATTAATCATAGAATTATTCCAAATAATAGAAATAATACAAAATCGATGAATTTTTTTTGAAAATAACTAAATACTACAAATAGGGTGATAATATGCCAAATATCCATAGTAGTATAAATTTTGCACTAGTAAATATTCCGGTTACCATGAATCCAATTATTAGAAATAATGACACATCTTTTAATCAACTGCATGAAAAATGTGGTTCTCGTATTAATTATGTGAAGTATTGTCCGAAATGTAAAATAAAAATTAAAGAGCAAGAGATTATTAAAGGTTATGAATATGAACAAGACAAATACATTGTTTTTAAAAAAGAAGAATTGGAAAAATTGAAACCAGAAAATGATAAAGAAATCGATATTATCTCTTTCGTACCTTTAAAAGAGATTGATCCCATTTATTTTGAAAAAAGCTATGATATTGATGCAGTTGGTAAAGGAAAAGCGTACTTTTTATTCTGTGAAGCCTTAAAGAAAAGTAATTTAGTTGCGCTTGCCAAAACCGTAATTGGAAATAAGTTTTACTATTGTATCTTAAGATTTAATGCGCAAAACATCATATTAACAACGCTTTATTTTCATGAAGAAGTAAACATTCATAAAGACGAGTTTAATATAAAGATTGATGACAAAGAATTAAATTTAGCGATTCAACTCATTTCTTCCTTAAAAGGAAAATTTGAACCATCAAAATATAAAGATGAATACCAGGATAATATCAAACAAGCAATTGAGGATAAAATTGATGGTAAAACCATTAAAGCAAAGAGAAAGTCGAATAAAAAACAAATTAGCGATCTAATGGAAGCGCTAGAAAAGAGTTTAAAAAGTAAATGAAAAACATTTGGAAGGATAGAAATTGGACTCCAATGCTTTTAAAAGAAGAAACCAAGCCATTCAATTCCTCAAAATATTTTTTTGAACTAAAATATGATGGAATTCGCGCTCTTATTTTTTGCAATAAAAAGGAATTAAAAATTCAAAGTCGCAACCAACAAGACATAACTCATCTTTTTCCTGAACTCCAAAATATAAAAAAAATGGTTCATACCAATACCATTTTTGATGGTGAAATTATTATTATGGATGAGGGAAAACCCTCGTTTTCTAAAATTCAGGCACGACTTCACTTAAAAAATACGAAGAAAATGAGTCAATTATCAAAAAAACAGCCGGTGACTTTTATGGCCTTTGATATTCTTTATGAAAAAAAAGACTTAACTCAATATCCGCTTTTAAAACGTAAAGAGTATTTGAGCGCTTATTCAGATAATGATTATTTTATAAAAACAAAAGTGATAGAAAAAGAGGGGATTCGTCTATTTAAAAATGTTCAAAAATTCGCATTAGAAGGAATTGTAGCCAAAAATAAAAATAGTACTTATCACATTAACGAACGGACGGATGACTTTATAAAAATTAAAAATACTCAGCGAGACGAATTTTTAATTGGCGGTTACATCGAAAAGAAAAATGGTATTTTATCACTTGCATTAGGAGAATACATTGACACTAAATTTTATTATGTTGGACAAGTTTCAATTGGCCCAAAAGTTCAGAAATATCAACAAATCAAAGCTCAAAAGCCATCAAGAAATTTTTTTGTTGACTTCTCTAAACCAATCCATTTTGTAAAGCCAGTTATATCTTGTCACATAATTTACTTAGAACGTACTAAAAATAATCATTTAAGACATCCCGTTTGGCAAGAAATAAAGGAGGGTGATTAATATTATGGCGGATTTAAAAAAATACAATGCCAAAAGAAATTTTGCAAAAACCCAAGAACCAATAGGAAAAAAAGAAACAAGGAAAAGAAAAAAATTAAGATTCGTCATTCAACATCATCTGGCCAGAAAAGATCATTATGATTTACGTTTAGAACACCTTGGAGTTTACATAAGCTTTGCAATTCCAAAAGGGCCATCATTTAATACCAAAGACAAACGTTTAGCCATTCATGTTGAAGATCACCCACTAAGCTATGGCAATTTTGAAGGAGTGATTCCAAAAGGAGAATATGGAGGAGGAACCGTAATGCTTTTTGATACAGGCTATTATACTTTTCAAAAAGATACTCACCCGGATTTTATATTGGGACCTATCAAATTCTCTTTACAAGGAAAACGCTTGAAAGGTAGTTGGTCTTTAGTTAAAATGCAAAAAGATAATTGGTTACTTATTAAAGAAAAAGATGAATTTGTGGGCAAAATAAACATACAAGATTATCATACCAGTATTAAAACGGGACGAACCATGGAAGAAATTGCCGAGAATGCCTTACCGAAAACCATGATCAAACTAACCAATCCACAGAAATTAATTTTTAAAAAAGAGAAAGTAACCAAACAAGATATTTTTGATTACTACAAGATGGTAGAAAAACGGATCATGCCTTTTTTACAAAATCGACTTATTAGCACCGTGCGTGCTCCCGAAGGAATTGAAAAAGAAATCTTTTTTATGAAACACTTAAATCATCGTGGCAAAGACATAGGTCGTAAAACGATGAAAGATAAAGCGAAAGATTCCACATCATATTATTATTTTAAAAACATCAACGGCTTACTTTCAGAAGTTCAAATGAACAGTTATGAATTTCATATTTGGGGCTGTCCACAAAATACCATTAAAAAACCAGATATCATAGTATTTGATTTAGATCCAGATGAGGGTCTTTCATTAAAAAAAGTTCGAGATGGAGTAAGAGATTTAAAACAAATCTTAGACAATCTTAAATTAAAATCTTATTTAAAAACGAGTGGGGGAAAAGGGTATCATATTTATGTTCCACTTCCTATGACTTCATGGCAAAAATGTGAAAAAATTAGTAGTGATATTGCCGAATTAATGGTATTAAATCATCCGGATAAATACACGACAAACATGCGCAAAGAAAAACGAAAAAATAAGATTTTTATTGATTACTTTCGGAACAAATTAGGATCTACAAGCGTTTGTCCTTACTCTTTAAGGTTAAAAAAGAAAGCAACCATATCTTGTCCAATTTTTTGGAAAGAATTAGATACCATCAAACCTGATAGCATTACAATTAAAAATATCAAAGAACGTTTAAAGAAAAAAGATCCTTGGTTCGATTTTTTCGAATAGTGTTATAATACGACTAGGAGCGGTTTTATGCCAAAGTTAGAAAAAATGCAAGAAAGCGAAAATATATTATAAAAAGTGCTTTTTTCAGGTGATTATAATCAAGATTTATATTAAAAAAAATCGAAGATGGATAAATCCAATCGCCCAAAATACTTTTGGAATGTTTATCCG
>JAAWDB010000026.1 GCA_022793555.1 Bacilli bacterium | reverse complement strand
CGAGGCCGAGGATGGCCCACCAGGGAGACTGCAAAATGATTGCCACAAATCACTATAATGATTTTTTAACAATCCCCAAAATTACGTTATTAAATCCTAGTGTTATGGCAAAAACTGGCATTTCTTCACTTAAATTAATTAAATTAATTGTCAAAGATTTAAAACCAGATACCATTATTTTAATTGATTCACTTGCAACTAATGATGCGAAAGCTCTAAACCGTGTTATCGAAATAAGTGATACCGGAATTATTCCTGGAAGTGCCTTAAGAACGAATAAAGAGATAAATCGCCAGACGTTTAATATTCCTATACTAAGCATAGGAGTTCCTTTATTACTAAAAAAAGAAGAAGGTTTATTTGAAAGTATTCATCTTCAAGAAGAGATAGAACAAATTGCTAGTGTCGTTGCCAAAAGTTTAAATCGCACCCTTTTATTTTAATTCGACATAATATGAATCCACATTGCCATATAATAGCAAAAAGAGGGATTCGTATGAAAAAAAGATTTAAAGCCAAAAGAACAAAAAGAAAAACAGGATTTAAATTAGTAGCCTTTTTTTCAATGGTTCTTTTTTTCTTTTTTTTCACTTTTCATTATATTGTAAAAAATATGAAAGAAAATATGACTCAAGAAGAAATTGTTAATCTATTATTTAAAAGTGGCATGAATAACTCTGAGTTTTATGATTTTTTAACCATGAATCCCACAGAATTTCTTTTTTCAAGTACTATGGGTATACAACTGCCAAAAAGTGAAACAGTTTGGCAAGAAGAGGAAGAAGCTGGACCAGTCTATGAATATGTACCAGATCCAAGCCCATCAAGTGATGCAAAAGATCCACTAATTTATATTTACAACACGCATCAAACAGAAGGATATAGTAAAGTTGGTGTTAGTGAATATGACATTGTTCCTACTGTTTTATTTGCTAGCTACTACTTACGAGAAAAACTAAATGATTTAAGTTTGCCAACACTAGTCGAGACAAACGAAATGGCTGAGATACTAAGAATTAATCAGTGGACCTATAGTCACTCTTATGAAGCCAGTCGCTATCTTATTTTAGAAGCCCAAAAAACGTATCCAACGATAAAATATTTTATTGACATTCACCGTGATGCGATACCTTATGAGTCTTCTACTACAGAAATAAACGGAAAAAAATATGCCAAAGTGCTATTTGTTGTCGGAAAAGAGCATAAAGACTATGAACAGAATTTAAAATTAGCTACCTCTTTAAATGAAAAATTAAAATTAAAAATAAATACGATCACTCGTGGTGTCATTGGAAAAGAAGGAAAAAATGTTAATGGTATTTATAATCAAGATATTAGTCCTAATAGCATATTAATCGAAATCGGTGGGCAATACAATAATATTACCGAGGTTACTAATACCATGGAATTACTAGCTAGCGTTTTAAAAGAATATATAGAGGAGAATGCAGAATGAAAAAAAAGGATAAGCCAAATTGGTTTTTTCGTATTTTAGGTCTTCTTTTCTTAATTTACATTTCCTTAAATATTGCAATGAGTGCCGGGTATTATGAAGCAAAATTAAATGAAAAAACAACGCTTACAGAAGAAAGCATTAAACAATTTGAAAAAGATATAAAAGAAGGTAAAGAAGTAGATATTAACGATTATGTAGTAGAAAAAAATCGTGATTTTTCAAACAATACAACCAAAACTGGCGTTTTTATCTCTTCTTTAGTAGAAGATTTTATGTCTGAAGGTATTCTAAAAATGACTGACATTTTAAAAAAACTATTTACTTAGCAAAAAAGACAAGAAACTTAAAAATAACGAGTATTACGATTTACAAATTTACTTATATATTCTTTCATGATAAAATAATTTCTAGGTGAATCCGATGATAGAACAACAAAATATTCGTAATTTTTCTATTATTGCTCATATTGATCATGGTAAAAGTACATTAGCGGATCGTATCTTAGAAATAACAGGAGCAATTACAGAAAGAGAAAAAAAAGATCAACTTCTAGATAGCATGGATCTAGAACGTGAAAGAGGCATTACCATTAAGCTAAATGCAGTGTCTCTAAATTATCAAAAAGATGGAAAAGAATACCTCTTAAATTTAATTGATACTCCAGGACATGTCGACTTTTCCTACGAAGTAAGTCGCTCTTTAGCTGCCTGTGAAGGGGCCATTTTAGTAGTGGATGCTGCCCAAGGAATTGAAGCTCAGACTCTAGCAAATCTCTATCTTGCTCTTGAACAAGACTTAACCATAATCCCCGTTATCAATAAAATTGACTTACCAAATGCAAATGTTCCCAAAGTTTTAGAAGAACTTAAAAATGTGTTAGGTTTTAATCCAAAAGATGTTTTACTTTGTAGCGGAAAAACGGGAGAAGGGGTGAAAGAATTAATTGATGCCGTGATCGACCGAATAAGTCCACCAAGTATTAACAATACCGAACCCCTAAGAGCACTAATTTTTGACTCATATTTTGATTCTTATAAAGGTGTAGTAGCCTTAATTAAGGTAGTAGATGGTGCGATTCATGTTGGAGATACGATTCGTTTTATGGCTACCAATAGTGAATATTTAGTAACAGAACTAGGTGTTCATAATCCCAAAGAAGAAAAATGGGATTCATTAAGAAGTGGAGAAGTTGGATATCTTTGTGCCAGCATCAAAGAAATTAGTGCGATTCACGTTGGTGATACCATTACTTCAAAAGCCCATTCTGCAGAAAAACCGATTGTCGGTTATAAGCCAATGAAACCTATGGTATATTCAGGAATTTTTCCTGTTGAACCTAACCGTTATGAAGCCTTAAAAGAAGCATTTTTAAAATTAAAATTAAATGATGCCGCCTTAACTTTTGAGCCAGAAACCAGTGATGCTTTAGGATTTGGTTTTCGTGTCGGATTTTTAGGACTTCTTCACATGGACATTATCATGACGCGCATTGAAAGAGAATTTGATCTTGCCGTCATCGCTACCAGTCCAAGTGTAATTTATGAAATAACACTCACAAATAACGAAGAAATTACAATTGATAGTCCCAACAAAATGCCTGAAAGTGTTAAGATTAAAGAAGTTCGTGAACCATTTATTTACACCAACATTATTGTTCCATCAGAATATATTGGTGCAATTATGGAACTTTGCCAAAACAAAAGAGGTATTTACAAATCCTTAGAATACATTGACAAAACCAGAGTAAACATTCACTATGAAATTCCTCTTTCAGAGATTGTCTATGATTTTTTCGACAAACTAAAAAGTACCACAAAAGGCTATGCCTCATTTGACTATGAAATCGTTGGCTACCGCGCAAGTAAACTAGTAAAAATGGATATCTTGTTAAACGGAGAAATTGTGGATGCCCTATCCGTTATTGTACATAAAGACTTTGCTTATGCGAGAGGAAGAGTAATTGTAGCAAAGCTAAAAGAACTAATTCCAAGACAGCTTTTCCAAGTGCCAATTCAAGCAAGTATTGGTTCGAAAGTAATAGCTCGTGAAAACATTAGTGCCATGAAAAAAAATGTCTTAGCGAAATGTTATGGTGGAGACATCACTAGAAAAAGAAAATTACTAGAAAAACAAAAAGAAGGAAAAAAACGAATGAAGATGGTTGGAAGCGTTGAAGTTCCCCAAGAAGCCTTTCTAGCTGTGTTAAGTGAGGATCAATAATGCCTGAAAATGATTTAAAAAATGTAATTAGCACTTTGTTCACAGAATATCAAACAAAAGTTCTAAATCAAAATTATGGCGAATTTACGAAAACAACTTATTTCTTTTTAGAAAAGTTAAAAACTTATAAAGGAATTTATCAAAGTGTTGATGAAAGAATTGAAAAAATTATAAATATAGTAGAACAATATAAAGAACAAATGAGTTTAAAAATCGATACAGAAGTACAAAATGAAATG
>JAAWDB010000025.1 GCA_022793555.1 Bacilli bacterium | reverse complement strand
TCTGGCGCGTCTTAAAATATTATAAGGAGGTATGAAATGAAAGCTATATTTGTAACAGGTGGAAAACAATATTATGTATCCGTTGGAGATACGATTTACGTAGAAAAACTTCCGAATGAAGTAGGAACTGAAGTTACTTTTGATACCGTTTTATTTGTTGATGGTAAAGCAGGTAATCCTTACGTAAATAATGCTAAAGTAGTTTGTGATGTAGAACGTCATGGTAAACAAAAAAAGATTATTGTTTTTAAATATCGTCCAAAGAAAAAATATCGTAAAAAACAAGGACATAGACAACCATATACAAAATTAACAGTAAAAAATATTGAAGTGAAATAATTTATGATTAGCATTAAAATCAAAAAACAAGAAAATTTAATCAAAGAAGTAGATTTACTTGGACATGCTCTTTATGATGATTATGGAAAAGATATTGTTTGTGCAGGCGTTTCAGCAATTCTTACAACAACGGTCAATGCCGCACTAAAAATCAATATCAAATCTTTAACTTATCATCAAAAAAAAGATGCTTTTCAAATGATTATTATATCTGAAGATGAAACAACACAGCAATTAGTACAGAACATGATTGATTTGCTAGCCGAATTAGCAAACAATTATCCTAAAAATATTAAGATGGAAAGTGAGGAATGGACATGAATATGATGATTTTAAACTTACAATTATTTGCCCACAAAAAAGCACAGACTTCAACTCAAAATGGTCGTGATTCAAGAGGTCGTCGTTTAGGAGCTAAAGCAAGTGATGGCGAATTAATAAGTGCTGGATCAATCATTTATCGTCAAAGAGGTACAAAGATCTATCCAGGAACTAATGTTGGAATGGGAAAAGATCATACACTTTTTGCCAAAATCGATGGATATGTAAAATATGAGAGATTTGGAAGAGATAAAAAGAAAGCAAGCGTTTACGAAACAAAGTAACCGCTTTTTTTTACACATAAATGTTTCAAAATTCAGAAACTAAAACGATAAATAAAAATAAAATTGACTATTATGTTTTATAACATTAAAATAATAACTCAAACAAGGAGTTATGGAAATGAAAAAAGCAAGTTTCAAAGAAATGTTACAAATAAGTCAAAATATTTATAATATTCATCAAAAATTAGTAAAGTGCAAAAATAAGGAAGAAAAAACTAAACAGTTGGAGAACTTAGCTCTCGCCTTAGAATATGAAGATGAGTTGTATCAAAATATAACTGTTCAAACTGCGACAGAAGTTAGTAATTATTTATCAATTTTACCACAAATCGGAGTTTTAAATAATATTGATACAGTCCATCCATTAAATAAACCACTTTATCGTATTTGGATGAATATTGCCAAAAGAATAAATTCAAATTTAAAAAGTCAAATAGATTATTATTTTGAATATGAAGATGACTATTTAGATCAAGAAATAAGTCAAAGACAAAAAGATATAGATACTGAAAATTTTTTGAACGAAAAAATGATTTTAATTTACTTAAATGTGTTAAAACGCTACAAAAAAAGAGATATAGAAAATTATTATGATGTTTTATTTCTTTGTCCTGAATTAGAAAAGCTTTTAATGCATAGAAGGTTAAATGCACCACTAATTTATGAAATAGATTTATTTCTATCAACTAATAGGAGAATTCTTTTAGAAAAAAATAAAGAAACAGAATTTAGTAATAGTTGTAAAGAGGAATTACTTTCCTTTTGGGAATCATTTCTAGATGTCAATCATTCACCTTTATTAACCGATAAGGCATACATTGGAGCAATTGTCCATTATTTTATGTTATCTTTAAATGATGGAAAAGAATTTGCAGGAAAAATTGAATCCTCTTTTTATGATAAGCAAATAAGTCCTGAAAAAAGAATTATACTACAAAAGTTTTTTAAAGACATTGAAAAAATCGAAGAAGGAAGTATTATTGGAGCCAAAAGAATTTTAAAAGGAGAAAATATTTAATTTTCTTTTTTTTTGACTTTAGTAATTTGAATAGTATAGCCAATGGGAGCTAATATTTCAAGTAAACTATATATCGAAGGGGATGAACTCTGTGATTCAATGCGGGCAATTTTCGTTCGAGATACCTTTGAATAGCGTGCTAATAAATCTTGCGTCAAATTGTTTTCTTTCCGAAAACGGATAAATTCTTGAATAAACTTCTCATTAAGTTCTTTGGCATCAAAAGAAGATTTGATGTAATTAATATCATAATCCATACGACTCACCAAGAATATTGTATCAAATTTGATACAATAAGTGTAAAGAAGTATTGCTGGAACAACAAAAAAATATTATACTGAAAAAAATAGGAGAGAAGTACATGATGAAAAAAAGAAAAGAATTAGAAAAAACGATTCAAGAATTAAAACAAAAAATGGTATCTTTTGAAAAATTAGCTCTCGAATTAGAACGGCAAAACGAGTTGAAAGAAATCGAACTAGGATTAAGAAATCAAAATAAAGAACAAACTGGGTTTCCATCGATAGATCAGCCTTGGTTAAAATTTTTTCCAAAAGAAGCACTTAATGATTCCCCAAATGAATATACATTATATGAACAACTAAAAAATGCCAATAGTGAAAATTTAGAAGAAATTGCTTTAAGCTACAATGGCGAAAAAATAACCTTCCGTAAATTATTACATAATATCGATATCGTAGCGGGTTCTCTTTTATCCATTGGAGTAAGAAAAGGGGATATTGTTACGATTTGTTTACCAAATATTCCGGAATTTGTTTATTCATTTTATGCATTAAATAAAATTGGTGCCATTGCAAGTTTAATTGAGCCACGTACCAATGCTGACCGCATCAAAGGTTTCGTAAATAACGCTAAATCCAAAGTAATGATCATGTTAGATCTTTGTAAAGAAAACATTGAAAAAATGGTAGATGCATCAACTCTTGAACTCATTATAAGTGTCTCAGCTGCCAACTCATTAGAAAGCAAAACCAAAAAAAGTTTATATACAATGGCTCACAAAGAAATAAAAACGGGTGGAATTTATTTAAACTGGCAAGACTTTATAAAAGTGAAAAGATTAAATAACGTAAAAACCGAAAAATATTTACCAAACCAAACTGCCGCGATTGTCTATACCAGTGGAACAACAGGAATACCAAAGGGTGCCGAATTAACAAATGAAACCTATAACGGCCAAAATATGCAATTAAAATACTCAGGTATTACACCAAAAACAGGAGACATTTTTCTTGGCAATGTTCCGTTCTTTTCAGCATATGGATCATCAAGCGGTATGCATAACGCCTTAACAAATGGCGTGGAAGTAGCACTTTTACCAAACTATAAACCAGAAGAGTTTCCAAGCATTCTCTTAAAATATCGTCCCAACCATGTTATGGGGGTCCCAAGATTTTACGAATTACTATTACAAGACAAATTAGCCCAAAAAAACGATTTTTCCTTTTTAGAAAACATTATTTCCGGTGGCGATAAAATGGCTCCAACGAATGAAAAAAAAGTCAACAAATTTTTAAAAAATCATGGAGCTCCAAATCTAAAAAAGGGGCTTGGAATGAGTGAGTTCGGTGGAGGATTTGTAACCACAGTAAGTACTGCTAGTAATAAAATCGGTAGTGTTGGTGTTCCACATATCGGTAATAATGTTAAAATTTTAGATATTAATACCTTAGAAGAAGTTCATTATGGAAAGGATCACCAAGTTGGTGAACTTTATGTGACAGGTCCAACGATGATGAAAGGTTACTTTAATAACGAAACGGAAACCGCTAAATTTTTTGTTACCGATGAACATGGGGTAAAATGGGCCAAAACCGGAGACTTAGTTTATATGGATGAAGACGGTGTAATTTTCTTTGTCGATCGCATCAAAAATGTCATCATGCGTCCCGATGGACATACCACTCCATTACTTCCAATTGAAAATGCCATCTCAAAACATCCTAATGTTTTAAATTGTGCAGCAGTCGGCGTAAATGTGGAAGAAGGTAAAACAGGGGCTTTACCAATGGCTTTCATCGTCTTAAAAGAAGATAAAGATTTAGAAATTATTCAAAAGGAAATTGAAGAGCTTTGTGAATTAAACATTCCCGTTCGAGAACGTCCAAAATGGTATCGTTATGTTAAAGAAATCCCGTACAATTTAGCAGGTAAAGTGGATATGCTAAAACTAAAAGAAATGGGTATGACAGAAGATTTAAATAACAAAGTAAAAAAATATTAAATGACTGAAAAGTCATTTTTTTTGGTTACCAGTTGGAAGGATAAGCAGTTTGTGATATACTTAGTAAAATAAAAGGAGAGTAGAAAAATGTCAGTTGGAATCTCATTTAGCTTATGTAGCTTTTTCTTTATCGCTTTGCTTACCTTAGTTTTTTTTGGTAAACCACGCATTGCCTCTAGTGAAAACAAGATTTATTCTTTATTAATTGTAACAAGTTTATTTGGTACAGCCATTGGTACTCCTTGTTACTATTTTATGAAGTACTATGAATCATTTAAAATATTAAATACCATTACCGCTCGCGGCTATTTAGTATATTTAGTGACATGGATCACTTTATTTACCTTATATGTTTTTATGATTACTTTTAAAAAAGTGAACATTAAAAAAATGCAAAATATATTTAAAGGCTTTTATGCGATTTTAATCATATTAGTATGTGTATTGCCTCTATACTATGAAAATGGGGATGGTTTAGTTTATTCATATGGACCAGCCGCCAATTTTATGTATATCGCTTCATTCCTAGCCATTATTGGCATTATTGTTTGTTTAATCATGAATATCAAAAATATTACCCAAAAAAAGTTTTTTCCCCTAATTGCTTTTATTATTATCGGAACCGTCATCATGACTATTCAAAAAATCAATCCTGCTTTACTATTAATTACTTTTGGGGAAGCCTACATTACCTTTTTAATGTACTTTACCATTGAAAATCCTGATGTAAAGCTAATTAACCAATTAAATATGGCTAAAGATCAAGCAGAAAAAGCCAATCGGGCGAAAACAGAATTTTTATCAAGCATGTCCCATGAAATTCGTACTCCTCTAAATGCAATTGTTGGTTTTAGTGATTGCATGCTTACCTCAAACAACTTACAAGAAACGAAAGAATTTGCCAAAGATGTCGTCGATGCATCCAATAATCTTCTAGAAATTGTTAATGGCATTTTAGACATTTCTAAAATCGAAGCGAATAAAATGGAAATTATTGAAAAAGAATACAATCCGCGTGAAGTATTTGCTTCCCTTGCAAAATTAATCGCTCCAAGAATGAAAGAAAAAGCCTTAGATTTCAAAATAAACATTACCGAAGACTTACCTGGAATTTTACGAGGAGATATGGGGAAAGTAAAACAGATTATTTTAAATTTATTAACAAATGCGGTAAAATACACCGATAAAGGAGAAGTAAATTTTACTGTAACTTGTATTAATCGCTTAAATACAAATACCTGTCTAATTTATATTGCCGTAAAAGATACAGGGCGAGGTATAAAGAAAGAAAACATGGACAAATTATTTAATAAGTTTGAACGGATCGACGAAGATAAAAATACAACGATCGAAGGAACTGGCCTTGGTCTTGCCATTACTAAACGCTTAACCGAAATGATGGGCGGAAAAATTACCGTTAATAGTAAATACGAAGAAGGTTCAGTATTCCGTGTTTTTCTAGAACAAACTATCGTTAGTATGGAAGTTCCCGAAAATAATAATGAAGAAATTGAAATTGATTATGATGCGAATCCTGGAAAACGAATTTTAATTGTAGATGATTCCAAAATCAATTTAAAAGTAGCAAATCAAATTTTAAAGCCATATCACTTTGATATTGTTTTAGCAGAAAGTGGCTATGAAGCCTTAGAACTAATGGAAAGTAAAACCTTTGACTTAATCCTAATGGATATTATGATGCCCAAAATGAATGGAATAGAAACGCTTAGACGTTTAAAAGAAATCGAAGGCTTTAACATTCCCGTTATCGCTTTAACTGCCGATGCAATTGAAGGAAATGATGAAAAGTACTTACGCTCTGGTTTTGATGCTTACTTATCAAAACCCATCGATAAGTATCATTTAGATAAAGTATTAAAAAAATTCTTAGGAGGGTCAGAAGATGAATGATCTAGAATATCTAAAAAGTAAGAACGTTGAAGTAGATAATGCCCTAGAACTTTGGGGTGATGAAGAATCTTTTAAAGATGCCCTAAAAGAATACCAAAATTCATTACCTCAAAAGCTGAGTGATTTGCAACTTTTTTTAAAAAGTCAAGATGATGAAAATTACGCAATACTAGTTCATAGTATGAAAAGTGAAAGTAAATACTTAGGTTTTATGAAACAAGCGGAAGTATTTTATGAACACGAATTACAAGCGAAAGAAGGAAATCATGAATTTTTAGAAACGCATTTTACGGAGTTACGAAAAACTACCCATCATATTATTACCATCTTAAATGAATTCTTTCATGAAAAGAAAAATTTATTAGTTGCGGATGATTCAGACATTATTTTAAATTTTATTGAAAAAAATACCAAAGAAGATTATAACGTTTTAAAAGCAGAAGATGGCAGTGTAGCTTTAGATATGCTTAAGAATAATCACATTTATGCTATCTTATTAGATTTAAATATGCCCAAACTAAATGGTTTTGAGGTCTTAGCATATTTTGATGAATTTCATTTATTTGAAGAAATTCCTGTGGTTGTCATTACTGGAAATGATACTAGTGAAAATATCGAAATTGCTTGTTCTTATCCCATTGTGAATATTCTAAAAAAACCATTTAATGATACGTCCATCAAAAGTACTTTAGATAAAATAGAACAATTTTATCATCGAAACTCATAAACTTATGAGTTTCTTAAATTGAAAATTGAACCGCACCACTAGGTGCGGCTTTTTGATATAATAAAAGAGCCCAACCCGGCAAGGAGGAGCTCATATATGAATTATAAACAATTAACAGCCAAAAAGAAAGTAGAAATTGATATTTTAC
>JAAWDB010000024.1 GCA_022793555.1 Bacilli bacterium | reverse complement strand
CTTTATTTTCATAAGAATGTTCTAAACTATCAAACGCTTTCTTAATGGCAATCGCAATTTTCTCCCCCTGAAAATCACATCGCTGGCCACTTCTCTTTACAACAATTAAACTGTCAAGTAAATTATTTTTTTGCATTTTTTCACCTACCTAAATTCTTTATTTATTATAAAAGAAATCATCGATAAAATCAACAAAATATTATAATTGCAAAAAAGTCAACACCTTTTATCAAAAAATATTTTTGTTCAAAAAAACATTTTCAAAAAAAGTTGCAAAAAAACTTTCTTTCCTCGTTTTTAAAGCAAAAAGTTCTTTTTTTAAAGGCAAAAAATCAAAATGTTTTTTTTGAAGCTTTTTTTCTAAAGATGTTTTTTACAAACTTTACACATCAAAAAAAATCTAAAAATTAATATTGCTTTTTTAAAATTATTCATAGTATAATGACCCTACGGACGATATCAAGAAAGGATTGTGATGATATGATAAAGTCTATCATAAAAAGAAATGGCAAAAAGCAAGATTTTAATGCCAATAAAATAGAAATTGCCATTCAAAAAGCCTTAATGGCAACGAACAAAGAAATTACCAAAAAAGAAAGTGAGCACAAAAGTAAAATTTTGGCCAACAATGCTCTATTAATATTAGAAGATTTAAATAAAGATACACTTTGTATCGAAGAAGTACAAAATGCGGTTGAAAACGCTCTTATGAATAGTGGTTTAAATGATGTAGCCAAAAATTACATACGTTACCGTTATCAAAGAGAAATCTTAAGAAGTGACACCCTATCAAGCAAAGCAGTAGAAAAAATGGTTCTTACATATACTGGTGGCGATGATATGGCTGTCAAAGAAAATTCAAATATGGCCTTTTCCCTACAAGGATTAAACAACTTCTTAGTCTCAGAATTCAGTAAAAACTTTTGGTTAAACCACATTTTTACTCCAGATCAAAAGAAAGCTCATGAAAATGGTGACATTCATATTCATGACCTTGGACTATTATCTGTTTATTGTTGTGGTTGGGACTTAGAACAAATCTTAATCAAAGGATTCACAGGTGTAAAAACCAAAATTCAAAGTAAACCTCCAAAACATTTCCGTAGTGCTCTAGGACAAATCGTTAACTTTATCTACACTCTTCAAGGCGAAGCTGCTGGAGCACAAGCTTTATCAAGTTTTGATACTTACTTAGCCCCTTTTATTCGCTACGATAACCTAACTTATAAAGAAGTTAAACAAGCCATGCAAGAATTCATCTTTAACATGGCCGTACCAACCAGAGTCGGTTTCCAAACTCCTTTCTTTAATATCACCCTAGATTTAGAGGTAAGTTCACTATTTAAAGATAAACATATTATCATTGGTGGAGAATATAAAGAAGAAACTTATGGCGAGTTTCAAGAAGAAATGGATATGCTTAACAAAGCATTCTGTGAAGTAATGACTGAGGGCGATGCATCAGGACGAGTATTTACTTTCCCAATCCCTACTTATAACATCAGTAAAAACTTTAATTGGGAGCGCCCAATTGTTGATGACGTTATGAAAATGACTAGTAAATATGGTATTCCTTATTTCGCTAATTTCGTCAACAGCGATATGAATCCAGAAGATGCAAGAAGCATGTGCTGCCGACTTCGTATCGACAATCGTGTATTAAGAAAACGTGGTGGTGGATTATTTGGAGCCAATCCTATGACAGGAAGTATCGGTGTTACAACCATCAATCTTCCAAGACTTGGATATTTATATAAAGATAAAACCGAATTAAAAAAGCAATTACGCCTTTTAATGGATATGTGTCGTGATATTTTAAGTACTAAAAGAAAATTCTTAGAAAAGAATACCGAAGGTGGACTTTATCCATATAGCAAATTTTATCTTGCAGATATTAAAGAACGTTTTGGAGAATACTGGAAAAATCATTTCAATACCATCGGAATTGTTGGAATGAACGAATGCATAAGAAATTTTACGGATGATAAAGAAGATATTACCACTCGTTACGGTCAAGAATTTGCGAAAGATATTTTAGATTACATGAACGAAGTTTTAACAGAATACCAAGTAAATGGCGACTTATATAATCTAGAAGCGACTCCAGCGGAAGGAACTGCCCCTCGTCTTGCCAAAATTGATAAAAAGACTTATAAAGACATCATTACCGCTGGTGACAAAGAAGCTTGCTATACAAATAGTACACAACTTCCAGTAAATGCCACAGATGATTTATTTGAAGCAATCGAATTACAAGACGAATTACAATGTAAATATACAGGTGGTACTGTTCTTCACGCATTCCTTGGAGAAAGAATACATGATCCAAACGTTACCAAAACTCTTCTTCAAAATATTTTTAACAACTATAAATTACCTTATCTTTCTTTCACTCCAACCTTCAGTGTATGTAAAGAACATGGTTATTTAGACGGTGAACAATTTACTTGTCCTCACTGTGGTGGTGATTGTGAAGTTTGGACCCGCGTTGTTGGATTCTATCGTCCTGTTCAAAACTTCAATAACTCAAAACGTGAAGAATTCCATCAAAGAAAAGAATACGTAGTAGAATGATTTACGGTATTCAAAAATTATCATTAGTTGATTATCCATCTCTACCAAGCTTTGTCATATTTCTAGGAGGGTGCAACTTTCGTTGCCCCTTCTGTCACAATAGTAGAATAGTTAATAAAACTGAAACTACTTACGAAATAGATAAAGTCTTAGAGGAAATAAAAAAAAGAAGAGCTTTTTTAAACGGTGTCGTAGTAACCGGTGGAGAACCAACGTTGTATGGAGAAAAATTAATTGATTTACTAAAAAAAATTAGAGAATTACACGTTCAAATCAAGTTAGATACAAACGGCACAAATCCGAATCTCTTAAAAAAAATTATTGACTTAGATTTAGTAGACTACATTGCTATGGATATCAAAAATACTTGGGAAAAATATGAACAAACTATTGGTTGTAAAGTTGATATAGAAAAAATGAAACAAAGTATTCAATTAATTGAAAATAGCAACAAAAATTATGAGTTTCGCATGACCATAAACAAAACCATGCATACCAAAGAAGATATATTAACTACTCAAAATTACGTGAAAGATAAAAAACGTTTTTTCCTTCAACCTTACAAATATCAACCAACTCAAATTGTAAACCAAGATTTTAAAGAATTTACAAAAGAAGAAATAAAAGAACTAGAAGATGCTTTTTTCATAAAAGCATAAACTGGTTCTTTTTTTGACCCAAAAAACTGACAAAATTGTAAGTTTTAAAAAAAATAAATCGTGTTAAAATAAAAAAGGACGTGAAAATAATGAATTACATGAACTGGATCATTCCAATCTTTCTCATCATATTATCAAGTGGATACTATATTGGTATCAAACTAAAGGCAATTTTTCCAATAAATAAAAAAAAGATTCAAATCCCCTATTGGATTATTATCTATATCATTACTACTTGCATATTTCTTTTTAGAACCATATTTGCTGGTTTCTTCTTATATTTCATTATTTTAAATCTTTTATTTGACTTAGCTAAATTAATAGTCAAACTACTAAAAGCCACATACATGCAAAATTTTTTAAATAAAATATACTTTCATGGCATTCCCATTTTAATTTTATGTAGCGTTATCTCTTTATATGGTCTTTATAATATCAATCATCCGATCATTAAAGAATATCAAATTAAAATAACAACGAAATTAAAAAACCCAATAACAATTGGAATGATCTCTGACTTACATTTAGGTGAGATACATAACGAAAAATTTTTAAATGAAATTGTCGATCACGCCAATGAACTAAATGCGGATATTTTTATTTTTGGTGGCGATATATTTGATGAATATACCAAAGAAGAAATGAAAGACCAAGCCATAACCACTTTTGGTAAAATAAAAACCAAATACGGAATATTCTACATCGAAGGAAATCACGATCTTTTAAACAATGAGATAAAGCAAAAGTTTGAGCAAAATAAAATTCAAGTTCTAGACGATTTAGTCATTCAAATTCCTCATTTAATAAATCTCATCGGTCGCAAAGATTATCGCAATAATAATTTAGGAAATCCACGAAAAGAATTAACAGAATTAAAAAAAGAAGTAGATCCAACACTTCCTATTATTGTCCTTGATCATCAACCCAAAGATCAAAAACTAGCCGCCTCTTTAAATATTGACTTACAACTATCTGGTCATACGCATGCTGGTCAAATATTTCCTGCAAATTTATTTTTACAATACGGCTATAAAAAACAAAAAAATTATCAAATTATCGTTTCATCAGGATACGGAGTATGGGGTTTCCCTATTCGTACAGCTGGAAGAAGCGAAATGATAAAAATAAATCTTAGTAATTAGACAAACGAGACCTCGCCATTATACGAGCAATTCCTGTGTCTTGTTTTTTCATTTCCTCATAAAAACATTGACCACATATTGGCACGTATTCGACATCTTGATGAGTACCATCATCAATAACAACTTCTTCTCCCTCAAAAACAAATTTGCCATTTACTTTACGCGCATTATGAACTGCTTTTTTTCCACAAGAACAAATTGGTAAAACTGGTAACTCTTCAATTTTATCAGACAATGCCAATAAATTTTGTGTTCCCAAAAATAATTCTCCCTGAAAATTACCTTTTAAACAAAAAGCTAAAACTGGCTTATCCAATTCTTTAGATATCGCCCATAATTCCTTTACTTGCTCAGATGTTAAAAATTGAGACTCATCGATAACAATTACATCAGATTGCCGAATTTGCTCAAAGTAAGATACAAGTAGCGAATCTTCTTTGGCTAACAAAATATCAACCTGCCTAGTAAGATTTAAACGAGAAGATACCTCTTTTCCACCTTTAGTATCAATTTTAGGTTTAATAAGTAAAACCTTCTTTTGATGTAACTCATAATTAAAACAAACTTGCAATAAAACAGTAGTCTTTCCTCCGCTCATTGCACTAAAAAAAGAAGTCATTTTGGCCATAATCTTTCACCTTATAAAGTATTATAACACGAATCTTTTAAAATTGTTACTTCACTTTTAACTCTATTTCTAAAACGGTATCAAATTGTATAACACTATCCGTTAAAACATTAGTACTTTCCACAACGCCATATCCATTCAAACGATAAGATATTCCCATTAAATTGCAAAATCTGATAATTTCATTCGTACTCCATCCAATAACATCTGGCATTTTAAATTCGGTTCCATTGGTTAATAAAAATAACTTAGAACCTTCTAAAACTGTAGTATTTTTGATAGGAAATTGATTAACTACATAACTTCCATTTCCAAGAACAACTGGTTGCACTTTAATTTTTTCTAAATCTGCTAAAGTCGCGTCAACACGAGAAGAAATAAAATTAGATATCGAAACAATTTTACTTACATCGGCATCTTGCTTAGACTCCGTTAAATTTAATACTTTGGCAATCTCTCCAACCGCCGATGAAACAGCTTTCGTTAAAGCAGAACTATTACTTACTAAACGTTTTGTAGAAAAATAAAATACATACTGAGGATTTTCATAAGGAAAAAAGCCTGCAAAACTTTTAACATAATCATACTCTCCCGTTAAATATCCTCCACCCGAAGAAGCAATTTGAGCTGTTCCCGTTTTCCCAGCAATCGTTACATTATCTGGTGCGTAAGCCTTATTATAAGAGAAGCCATTATAAACCACATCATACATCATCTTTTTCATTTGCTCAACTGTTGTCACATTAACAACTCTTCCAACTTCCTCACGTTGCCCTTCGCTTATAGTTTTTCCATGGGCATCAACAATTTTTGAAATAATATAAGGCTTAATCATAACACCATCATTAGCAAATACCGATAACGCTTGTAACATTTGAATCGGTGTAATCGTCATACCTTGACCAAAGCTGGCATTGGCAAGTTCGCTTTCATAATTAAAATCGACAATTCCTTCACTTTCTCCTGGTAACGTAATTCCAGTTTTCTTTCCAAAACCAAATTTTTCATAGAAATCTTTTAAAGCTCCTGAACCGAGTTCTAAAGCAAGTTTAGTAGCAGCCACATTAGAAGAATAAGAAAAGCCCGTATTATAATTAATTGTTCCCCAACCAACATTATTAAAATCCTTAATTCGAGTTCCATCTTTTAGCGTAATAGTTCCTGATTGAAAAGTCGCATTGCCATCATAAATTCCTGCTTCAATAGCTGCCATAAAAGAAAATATTTTCATTGTTGAACCAGGTTCATACTGATAACTAGTAAGAGGATTTAAATAAGTTGTAATCCCATTTAAAGTATTCAAATCAAAATTAGGAACGGTAGCACTTCCAATGATAGCTCCAGATTTTGCATCCATCACAGCAAATTGCGCCCAATCTAAACTATGCTCATTTTTTAGCTTTGTTAAAACATTTTCTAAAATAAATTGCACATTATTATCAATCGATAAATAAATATCAGAACCACTCTCTGCTTCTTCGGTAATTTGTGTATTGGGAAGTGGATAGCCATAAGCATCTTGCTGGTACTCAGTCCATCCGTCCGTACCTTTTAATTGATCATTAAAATAAGATTCAATCCCCATCTCTCCTTGGATCTCACCTTGACTATTCCGTCTTGCATAACCAATTAAATAAGAAGCATAACTCTTATTCTTATAAAAACGTTTCGTACTAGAAATAAAACTAATCCCTGGTAATTCTAAATTTTGAATCGTCTTTTTTGTATCTTCCGTAATTCCTCTTCCTCCAGGACCTAATTCAACTTGATACAAATCTTGATTCAATAATTTTAAAATCTGCTCTTCACTCATATTAATAATCGGTGATAAAGCCTTTGCAGTTCCTTCTTTATCCACAACATGTTGTGGTTTTTTTTCATTAGTTGTACGAGTAGAAGATAAATAAGCAATCACAGTATAAGACTTTACCGTTTTGGCAAGTTCATCTCCATTCACATCATAAATGGAACCACGAGAGGCATGAATTGGTTGCTTCGTCGTATTTCTGTTATCTGCAAACTCTCGTAAATTAATACCATCCACATCATCACTTAAAGAGACATAAGAAAGCTTTGCTAAAATTAACACAAAGAAAAAAGAAAAGACAAGCACTGTTATCTTTAAATTAATATTCATCGATAATCGTTGACGTTCTTTTCTTACCCTTTTCATAAACTTCCTCTTTATTTATTCATTAATTACTTTAATATTTTCATTATTATAACTTAATCCTTTTTCCGTTGCAACTTGTTGAATCTTATCAAGACTAGCAAGTTCATCAATCTGCATACTCAAAGAATCATTAACATCCTTTTGTTTATCAATTTTCGCTTTCATTTGCTCTACTTCAATATTACTCTCTGACAAAAGAGCTTTTGTTAGCACTGTACAAATTGGCATTGTCATAATAAGCAAGAAAATCATAACATAAATGATTTTTTCTCCTCGTACCATTTTTATTTTTTTTCTAGTCTTCTTCATCCTCTTTTATCCTTTCTATTACACGAAGTTTCGCACTTTTGCTTCTTCGATTTTCTTTTAATTCTTCATCCCCTGGCACAATAGGCTTTTTCGTTACAATTTGAATCACTGGTTGATATTCGAAAGGAATTTCTGGTAACCCTTTCACCATCTCATCAACACTTGCATACTGCTTAAATATATTTTTAGTAATACGATCTTCCAAAGAATGAAACGTAATGACACAAATTCGTCCCTCTTTTTTTAATAACGAAATCGCATCAGGAAGAACCTTTTCTAACACCAAAAGTTCTTGATTCACTTCAATACGTATGGCTTGAAAAATATTACGCTCAGGGTGTTTTTTATAAAAATAATTAGCCCCTACCGCATCTTCAATAATTGAAACAAGTTCCATCGTCGTTTCAATTGGCTTTTCCTTTCTGGTATCTACAATTTTCTTAGCAATTTGTCTACTACGACTCTCTTCACCATAACGAAAAAACACTTCACACAAACGCTCATAAGAATACGTAAGAAGTAACTCACGCGCATCGAAATCCTTAGTTTGATCCATCCGCATATCAAGTTTTTCTTCTCTCATAAAAGAAAAACCACGTGACTCATCATCAATTTGCGGACTAGAAACTCCTAAATCAAACAAAATGCCATCCACTTTAGTAATGCCTCTTTGAAGTAATTCTTCTTTCATATGAACAAAATTACAATGAATTAACTCAAAATTTGTTCCAATTTTTTCTAAACGTTCTTTGGAATATTGGATCGCTTCTTGATCTTGATCAAATGCATACAGCATTCCCTCAGGAATTTTCTCTAAAATCTCACTAGAATGTCCACCATAACCAAGTGTTGCATCCACATAAATTCCATTTGCTTTTAAATTTAAATAACGAAGAGCTTCACTCTTTAAAACAGAATAATGTTTCATAAATTCACATCCATAAATAAGTTTTCGGCGATATCAGAAAGATTCTCTTCATTATCTTCTAAAACCATCTCCCAAGCTTCTTTATCCCATATTTCAATACGGTCGTTAGCGCCGATTATAACACATTCACGCTTCAAACCGGCATAACTAACGAGTGGGGAGGTTATGCAAGTTCTACCTTGATTGTCGAACTCGCAGAAAGTAGCACCAGAGAAGAAAGAACGAGTAAAAGTTCTGGCATCTTTTTTTGTAAAAGGTAGAGTATTTAACTTGCTAACCAGTTTATTCCAATCGTCTAAAGAATAAACATACAAGCATTTTTCAAGACCGCGAGCAATAATGAATTTGTCCTTTAATTCCGTCCGAAACTTGGAAGGAAGTACAATCCGGCCTTTTTCATCAATGTTATGATGATATTCGCCTAAGAACATTTTCATCCCCCACTTTCTTCCACCTTGTACCACTATCTACCACTATATTACACGAACCACGAAAAAAAGTAAAGAACTTCTCAAAATTTTAGAAACTTTTTTGTAAATTATTTACGAAGAAAAAGAGAAAACTTTACGTTTATTTTCACATAAGCTATAATAAAACAAACGGAGGAAAAAAAATGACGAATTTAGAAACCATTAAAAAATATCAAAAAATCCATATGATTGGAATTGGTGGCGTAAGTATGAGTGGACTTGCCGAACACCTAACCCATTATGGATTTACTATTACAGGAAGTGACGCTCATGAAAGCGATAATACCAAACACTTAAAAAACTTAGGACTCGATATCCAAATTGGACATCATCCAGAAATGATTGAAAGTGCGGATTTAATTGTTTATACAGCAGCCATTAAAGAAGATGATCCTGAACGAAAGAAAGTTATAGAATTAAAAAAAGAACACATGGAGCGTTCTGAATTTTTAGGACTTATCACGAAATGTTACAAAGAATGCATTTGTATTAGTGGAACTCATGGCAAAACCACCACCACATCCATGATTGCCACTTGCTTTTTAAAGGCAGAATATGATCCAACAATTGAAGTTGGAGCTTACTTAAAAAATATTAAAGGAAATAATCGTACTGGAAACAGTGATTATTTTATTCTAGAAGCTTGTGAATACGTCGATTCCTTTTTACAATTTTATCCAAAAACCGAAATCATTTTAAATATCGATAACGACCACCTTGACTATTTCAAAACCATGGATAATGTAAAATGCTCTTTTCAAAAATTCATTCAAAAATTAGATCACAACGGCTTAGTAATTGCCAACTACGATGATGAAAATACCAAAGAAGTAACCAAAGATATCTCTTGCTCTTTAATTACTTATGGTATCAATGCTACTGCCGACTACCAAGCCAAGAATATTCACTTAGATTCCTATGGCTACCCTACTTTTGATTGTTATAAAAAAGGAAACCTTTATCATACATTTACTTTAAATGTTCGAGGTATCCATAACATTCTAAATGCCTTAGCTTGTATTGCCACTTGTGATTTTTACCATATCAAGGCAGAAATAATATCACAAGGTTTACAAGAATTTACTGGAGCTAATCGTCGTTTTGAAAAAATCGGTGAATACCAAAGTATTCCTGTATTTGATGATTACGCTCATCATCCAACCGAAATCAAAACCACACTTAATACCAGTAAAGAAATACCACATCATGAAACATGGGCCATTTTTGAACCTCATACCTACACTAGAACAATCGAACATTTAAAAGATTTTGCTAATGTCTTAGCAGAATTTGATCATGTCATTTTAAGTGAAATCTATGCTGCTCGTGAAATAAATACAACAGGTATCTCCTCGAAAGATTTACTAAAACTAATCAAAGAAAAAAATCCAAATTGTATATATTTGGATTCTTACGAACAAATTATTCTTTATTTAAAAGAACAAGTAAAAAAAGAAGATATCATTGTAACAATTGGAGCAGGCCCCATCAATCAAGTGGGATACCAACTAATAGAAGAATAAGCACATTTTCTGCTTGTTTTTTTATGTTTTTACCGGATTTACATGAATCGTAACTGTAAGTAGCTCTGGATATTTGTGTATTAGCTTTTTTTCTAAATTATCAGCAATTTCATGACTTTCATAAGTACTCAAATTACCATCTACTAAAATAGACAAAATAAGAAGATATTGATACCCTACTGGTGTAGTTTCAAATTTCGTAATACCTTGAATTTTTTTATTACGTAAAATATATTTTTTAATCTCTTCTACTCGTTTTTCTTCTAAAGCATGATCCATCAAAATCGCATAACTATCAAGAAAAATTTTTATTCCCGAATAAAAAATCAAAATTGCAATTCCCATACTGGTTAAACTATCAAAAAAAGAAACTTGAAAACGAGATAAAATTATAGATATTAATGTAAATGTCGTAACAATCATATCATTCCGATGATCTAACATACTAGACTCTACCAAAATACTTTTTGTTTCATTATAAATTTTTCTAGAATAAAAATATAAAACACCCTTCACGATAATGGTAGTAAGACAAACCAGAATTAACAAAAACGAAAATTCCAACCTGTGTCCAGAAAATAGACCAGATATTGCTTCTTTAAAAATAAAAATTGCTCCAAAAAACATCGATAAACTAACAAAAAGAGAAAATAAAAACTCCGCTTTTCCATGCCCAAAATGATGATCTCGATCTCGTGGTTTTTCTGCGATCTTTCCACCTAACAAGGTCATTAATGAAGCAAAAATATCCATAGTACTATTTATTCCATCAGCTATCATAGCTTGGCTTGAAAAAATAATTCCACTTATAAGCTTAATAAGCATTAAAAAAATATTACCCAAAACTCCATAAAGTCCCACTTGACTTACCTTTTTCATTCCATCCATTTCAAATACACCTCTTGGAAAAATAAGAATACCATATCTTACCATTTGTTTCAACAACTAACTAAATATACCGAAAATGACAAAAAAATAAAAAGTAATTTATTATTTTACTTTTTATCAAAAAAACAAAATTTAAGTTAAATCAGATTGTAATTGTACTTTACCTCGTTCAACTTCAAATACTTTATCAGCAATATCTGCGATTTCGTCATTGGCTGAAAACATAATAATCGTTTTTCTATCATGAAAATTGATTAGAACTTTTTTTATTTCCTCTTTATCAAGAGCACTTAAATAATTAGGAAACTCATATAAAATTAATATCTCACTATTAATTAATAAAAGCCTTGCTAAACTAAGCAAATATTGTTCTCTTTTAGGCAAACTATTTGCTTCTGTTTTTAATCCTTTCGGTAGACTACACAAATAATCATAAATTCCAACTTGTTTCAAAGAATCAATAATGTGCTCTTTATTAGCATCAATCAATTTCATATTATGCAAGACGGATCCATGATAAAAAAATGGTTTAGTCGTCAAATAATTAACATTAGAACGATATATTTTTTCTTTATAATCACAAATCTTAAATTTATCGACATAAATATCTCCATCACCAGCAGTTACCAAACGACGTAATAAATAAAAGATTGTTCTTTTTCCACTACTTTTTGCACCATGAAATAAAATCGTTTGATGTGATCCAATATGAAAGCTGACATCTTTTAAATCATTTAATTCAAAATCATCAACTTTAGAAGCATCAAAATTAACATTTAAAAAGTCAATTTCACCCTCAATTTCATCTTGATCAACATTTCCAAATTGAATACCTTTTTTCTCATCAAAATTCAAAATAATATTAACACGGTTACAAGTAACATAAGCATTCTTAAGCTCCGTTAAAATCCCCATAAAGTCCTTACTATTCGTGATACTATCGGTTAAATAAGAAACCACAATTAAATAAACCGTTAAAGTAAGATTACCAGAAGATAATAAATAAATTAAAACTAAAGTAACCACATAAATAACACTTTTATAATAACAAAAGAAATTATTATCTAGCATGGAATTAGCCATGTTCTTTTTATGTTGAGCTTTCATAAAACGTTCATTTTTCTTAACAAAATCTCGTTCCATTTTTTTGGTTAAATCATAAGATTCAATCATATTTTTAGAAGAAAGAATTTCTGAGAAAGTTTCAAATTCATCATCAACTCGTTCCTTTGTTTCCTTAGTGGCCATACTAATTCTTGAATTAATCCAATCAAGAACTTTATAATTAATCATAATAATTCCCAAAATAACTAAACCAATTGGAATAGAGACAGAAAAGACATAGACCAAAGTTAAAACCGTTGATAAAAAATAACGAAAACGGGAACAGATTTGATCACTAAATTTTGCGGTTTCGTAAGCATCGCTATGAAAAATATTAATTAACTTTTCTCGTGATACAT
>JAAWDB010000023.1 GCA_022793555.1 Bacilli bacterium | reverse complement strand
ATGGCGGAGGAAAAGGGATTCGAACCCCTGCGTCGCTTGCGCGGCCTGTCGGTTTTCAAGACCGATCCCTTCAACCAGACTTGGGTATTCCTCCATCAGGTCATTTCATAACGACATGCTAATTATAACATATTGATTTTTTCAATGTCAACCAAAAAACTAATAAGTGCTGAATTTTAGTTAACATCCTTAATTCTCATCACCTATTTCATTTTTAATTTTTATGAATATTTTGATCATAATTTAAAGCATATTAAAACTCGATACTTAAAAGCTCGAGTTATTATTCAATCTGGTGCCCAAGGCCGGACTTGAACCGGCACGAGCTTTAACACTCGCAGGATTTTAAGTCCTGTGCGTCTACCTATTCCGCCACTTGGGCAAATTTGGCACCTATCTAAATCGCTTTAGACATTTTTTATTATAAAACAAATTTTTATGTAGGTCAATTCTTTTTTATATGATATTACCATTCTTATTTATTTCTTTTATTTTATACGATATCCAATATGGTAATTTTTCTTTTAAAATTTCAAAATCTTTATTATAGTGACTTTCTCGTCTATACTCATAATCAAATTTTTTTAAAGTCAATTTAACCACTTTATTTTGTGAATCAATTTCAAAAATTTTACAAGGAATAATTTCACCTATTTTAGCAAAGTTATTAATATCTTTTACAAAATTATCAGATATCTCCGAAATATGTATTAATCCTTTATAACCATTATCAAACCCCACAAATATTCCATAATTTGTAATTCCTGTTACTTTTCCTCTCACGATTCTTCCTCGTTCAAAAATTTGATTCACGTATATCACCAGTAGTATTATACCATGTTTTTTCTTTACATGTTTGCTATTTCCTTTTATAATCTTCTTGGTGATATGTATGAACAAAAAAATAATAAAGACTGCACTTACTGAAAACGAAATTATTCAAAAGATTTGCGAACTTTTAGATGATATTCGCCCATATTTAAATATGGAAGGTGGAGATATATCATTTGTTAAATTTGAAGATGGTTATGTTTATGTTAAATTATTAGGAGCTTGTTCACATTGCATGGCCCAAGATGAAACTTTAAATAATGGTATTCTGTTTATGCTACAAGAAGAAATACCTGATATAAAAGGAATTATTAATGTTCTTTTATAATCATCTTTCATTTTACCAACCACTCAATTTTTTCAATATTAACTATTTTATTTATTTCAACATACATTTTTTTTAAAAACTTCTCATAATCTGAACTTTTTTCAATAAATGAAATTAATTTTTCTTCTGATTCTTCATTATTCATAATTCTTTCATAAATATCAAAGTAGTAAGATGGATATAACATACGAGCATAAAACATTTGATATTCATACACACTTCTTTTTTGGATGTTTAAAAATGCTTTAAATTCAATCCATGCATCAGTTTGACTTTTAAAAAAGGCAGATTTAAGATATTCAGCTACATCTCTTACTTGTAAATCAAAAATGAACAAAAGAGGATTATAGTAATTTTTAGTTAAATTAGGAAAATCCAGTCTTCTGTGATTTAAACATATTTGTCCTGTTGGATTGAAATTAAACTTATTATTTGTATTATTTGCATAAGCAATTGCATTTTCTGCTAAGCCAATATAATAACTGAAACTATTCAAAATAACTTTTTTATTTTTTCCTAATTCCCTTACCTGATACTCAAAATAATCTACTTTTTTACTCCATAAGTCGCTCCAATTATTACGATATAAATTTGTTTTGGCTTTTGAAACAACTAACCTATTTTGAAATTCAATAATATCGATAACATTCATTTCTTCTTCTTTTTTTGTTTCCATTTTAAGTAGAATATAATTTTGATCAAAAATTTGACTTATTATTTTATTTTCACGATTTAGAATAAAGGTATGCACAGGTAGTCCTTTATTTTTTAATTCTTCACATATTTGATAAATATCTATTAATTCTTCTTTACTTCTTTTTACTGGATACAATAAAAAATTGTATTGTTTTTCTTCAAATTCATAAAAGTCTTCAGTATTTATTAATTTAGAAGGTTGCAAATTATATAAAAAGGTAATCATTTCATTCATATCATTCATAATTATCACTTAATAAAATATATGAAAAAAGTTTAAGATTCTTTCTTAAACTTTATGCTACTTTTTGTAAAGTCCGACTTGGATCTGTTTCTAAAGAAGTTCCACCACTTTCTTCAGTAATCTGTCTTTGGCGTTCTTGTTGGATTGACATGATTTTAGCAGCTGCTTGTGTATCTTTTAGCACTTCTCTAGATTTTTCCAAATTTTGATTTACTTCATCTTCTAATAGTTTAATTTTTTTTTTATAATTATTTAAATCTGAAATCACTTGATCTAGTCTTTCTTTAATGGCTTTTAATTCTGGATCCATTTCTTCTTCAACTTTTATTTCTGTATCTTCCGTTTCAGGAACTAAATTTATTACTGGTGCGTCGTTAGCGCCTGAGTTTTCAGAATCTTTTTCTTCAATTTTTTCTTCTACATCTGTAGTTTGCTCTGATTTGTTAGTTTCAATACTTGGAATAGCAATTTCTACTTGGTTAATTGGATCATTAACTTGAATGTTTTGAGTATCTTCTATTGAGCTAACATTTACTTTTTCTTCTACAGTTTCATTAATTGGAGTATTAGCTAATTGCTCATTTATTGCATTTTCTGACGATTTATTTCCTTCTTCATTTAATGATACTGCAGTTTCTTGCTGTTGTTCTAAACTATTTGTATTTACTTGTGAAACATTGTTAAAGTAAAATTCTTTTAATGAAACAATATTATTTTCTTTTACCGCAATTTGTTTGCCTTTTTTTTCTTCCGTTACAGAAATTTCAGCATTTTTTAATAGCATTACTTTAGTCATTATAATACTCCTTCCACTTCTGCTTTTCCATTTATTATATCAATAATTGTTTTTTTTATTTCACTCCACGCAGCTTCATTATTTACAGGCTGATAAATACCATTTTGTTCCCAAAAAAATTCTAATACATAATTTGCACCATTCATTTCCCCAGTTTCGATAGCGATAACGGGAATATTTTTTATATTTGGACGCTCATCATCGGTAGATTTAAAATAGCATACTAATTTTTT
>JAAWDB010000022.1 GCA_022793555.1 Bacilli bacterium | reverse complement strand
TTTTTTACTAGTTATTTATAAGTTTTTATAACACTATTTTAATGACTAAAAAAACTCATGAAATTTTTTCATAAGTTTTATAATTCAGAAAATAATTCTAACAACTTCATAAACATTCGAATAAAGATCGGTTCTAGCCCTTTTCCTTTTAATTTTTTGATCTGAATTCTTTTCTTTTTAACGTCCAAATCACTATATATAATTTCTGCAATTTCTTCTTTTAAACGTGTTTCAATTTGTAAATCACTGATAATCGAATCAATATCCTCATTTAAAATACGAACTGCGTCAATTTCAATATCTTTTCCCTTACAATTAATTGTTAATTGTGAAGTCGTTCGCACATCTTTTACTACAACAATAAAATCTTCATCTTCCACGTAAGACTCTGCACTAATTAAATCCTTATCTAAATAAACTTTAACGTCATCTGCTTCCCTTGTATTCCGAAAACGAATTCGATAATCTCGTAAAGTAGGAATAATACCACTTTTTCCTTCCACAGGACGAATAATAAGTGTGTAATTATTTTGAAGATAATTATAATCGATCGTCGTCATAATATAATATCCATCTTCATATAACGAACTGGCTCCATCATCTTCATAAAGATAATACGTATTACTCTCCCCAGGAAAAACATGAATCTCCATCGACTTTGGTGGTGTGGTGACATTAATATTTTCTTCCAAATCAGCAAGCGGAATAATACTTCCTTTATGAGCAAATACCGGATAATCTTCATCTTTATAAAAAACAACATATCGCTTATTACCAGGGAATTTCTTTCCCGTTTTAAAGTCATACCAAGTACCTTCGGGTAAAAAAATACGCGTAATAGCTCGGTTCATAACTAAATCTTTTTTTACCGTAATTGGTGCCACAAAAAGTTCTGTCCCAAAATAATATTCATTGCGATATTCCACTTCATCATAAATGACAGGATTTAAATAATACAAAGGCTGAATGAGAGGCATTCCCGTTTTATGATACTTATAAGCTTCTCCATAAAGATAAGGAATTAAACGATGTCGAAGTGTACAATAATCTCTTACAATCGTAAGCGTTTTCACATCCCAGCGCCATGGTTCTCTCTTATAATAATGTCCTCCCTTAGAAGCAAACCGAAATATTGGACTAAAACAACCTAATTGCACATATCTCGCATATAATTCTGCATCTTCAACACCATCCTTATATCCTCCAATATCATGACTCCACCAACTAATTCCTTTATTACTAGCCAAACTATTAAAATAAGGAAGGATTTTTAACGTATCCCAACTAACTGTCGTCTCTCCAGAAAATAAAATTGGATAACGATGGGCACAAACACCGCCATTTCGACACATCACCAGTCCACGTTTATCCTTATACTTTCGAAAATCTTGAAAATGATAATAACTTAAAGTACGTAAAGAATAAGGATCCTTCGAAGAATAATAATCAATCCAAAAAAAATCAATCCCTTTTTGAACTAAAGGTGTAATTAATTGATTAAAATAATTAATCAAAACAAATTTATCAAACACATTAAAAGGTATCGTTTGGCGATCACTTAAGCCATAGTTTTTGGCAATCACATCATAAGCATCTTCATGAGGCATAATCCCTTCATGTGGATCAATATTTAGTCCAACATGAATTCCTCTCTCATGCATATAATTGGTAAAATAACTTGGATCTGGAAATAAATTTCGATTAAAAGTAAAACCTGTTTTATAAAGAGCTAAATTATTTTTATCTTTTAAATGCCAAAATTCACCTAAAAGTAAAATAGACAATGGAATTTTATTTCGATTAAAATTAGAAAGCAAATCTTTCGTATCTTGAAAATGATAAATTTCATTACGATTCCACCAAATTCCTAGAGCATAACGTGGAATTAAAGCTGGATACCCTGTCAAGGTAAAATAATCTTTCAAACAAAGACCAAAGTCTCTTCGGTAAACAAACAAATAAGTATCTACACGCCCTACTTGATTTGCCATCAAATACCCATCTGGCATTAAAACCAGTGAAGTAGAATCATCGAGTGAAACAAAGCCATCCACACTATATAAACCCTTAGCTAAATTAAATTTTCGACTATTATCATCTAAACTCATCGCTGTTGTTCCAAAATTTCTAGCTTCTGGATGACCAAAATACCATACTCGATCAGTATTCAAAAGTGTTACCTTTAAATTGGCATCTGGAGCAAATTTTGTTCCTTGAAAAGGTTTTTCTTTCACATATTGCAAATGAAAATATTTCGTTTTAATTTCTAAAAACTTATCATCTTGCGAAACCTCAAACTCGGGCACACTAAAATTACGATTAATGACTTGCTCAGTTAAATCATCAAAAAATATTCCATTTGGATGATACTCAAGTCTTAATAATCGCTCACTTAATACCGTAATTCGATAAGTCTGACCTTGAAAAATAGCCTCTGGTTTACTACGGTTATTTGAATAATCAACGCTCATGTGTTCAAAAAAATCTGCCACCACTTCACCCTCTTATTCTAACTAATAGTCTATCATAAAAATAAAAGTCACACAATGGACTAACAATGAATTTTATTGTAGAATAAGGCAAAGGAGTTACTATGATTACAAAAGACCTAAAAAAATATTTAAAAGAAGAAATTCTTCCCTTATATGAAAAAAATGACTGGGCCCATCAAAGTTGGCATATTTATGAAGTCATTGAAAGAAGTTTGCGCCTTACTAAAAACCTAGACGTAAACCTTGATATGGTTTATACCATTGCCGTTTTTCATGATATTGCTTGCCATCAAGGACGCGAAAATCATGAAATCAATTCCAGTTTATTCTTAAAAAACGATCAAAATTTAAAAAAGTGGTTTACTCCAAAAGAAATAAAAATCATGGAAGAAGCCATTGCTGATCATCGTGCTTCCCTAACCCATCCTCCACGCTCCATTTATGGAAAAATCATATCAACTGCCGATCGTTTTACAACCATCAAAGGAATTCTAAGAAGTACTCTACTCTATTATTTAGAATTTTTTCCTGAAAAAACTTCCGAAGAAATGTTTGATGGATGTTTCCAATACATCAAAAAAAAATATGGTCCCCAAGGATATGGCAAAACATATTTACCCAGTGAAGAATATGAAAAATTTCTAAAAGAAGTTGCTTACTATCTGGAACACAAGCAAGAAATGAAAAAAATATTTTATGAAGTATTTCATTTCTGCACGAAAATTTATAATGTAAAAAAAGATGATCCAGAATTTATTAAACATTATTTTTCTCTCGACGAATTCTATCAAAAAAAATTTGGCACCAAGGTTTTTAAAGTCAGTTTAAATGCCGGATTTAGCTGTCCAAACAATAAAAATGGACATGGATGTATTTTCTGTAGTAACAATAGTGGAGATTTTGCAGGAAACGTTCAAAAAGATTTAGTAACCCAATTTTATGAAATAAAAAAAACAATGGAAAAAAAATGGCCGAATAGCAAATACATTGCTTACTTCCAAGCGGCTACCAATACCTATGCGCCTTTAAAAATACTAAAAGAAAAATATGAATCGGTCTTAAACTTACCCGGAGTTGTAGGTCTATCCATCGCTACTCGTAGTGATGCCATCACTGATGAGATCTTAGATTATCTAACTGAACTTAATAAAAAGACTTTCCTTACCATCGAACTTGGTCTTCAAAGTATCCACGAAAAAACGTTAAAATTAATTCATCGTGGTCATACTTTAGAAAACTTTGAAAAAATGGTAAAAAAACTGAAACAAAGAAATATTCACACCGTTGTTCATATCATTAATGGACTTCCAAATGAAACCAAAGAAATGATGTTAGAAACCGTAAAATACTTAAACAATTTAAAAATAGATGGCTTAAAAATTCATATGCTACATATTCTAAAAAATACACCCTTAGAAGATTTATATCAAAAAAAACCATTTCCTTTATTAACTAAAGATGAATTTATTAATATCGTTTGTGACCAACTAGAATTATTAGATAAAAATATCGTCATTCATCGCTTAACTGGAGATCCCAAAAAAGAAGATTTGATTGCTCCTTTATGGGTATTAAAAAAATTTACGGTCTTAAATGATATTGATAAAGAATTTATAGGACGTCATTCATACCAAGGGAAACTATCTCGTTAGGATTTTTGTAATAGAAAATCCTTTTATTTTGGCATCCATCGCTTTATCACTTCCAAACTCAAGTTCAATGGCATTTAATACTTTCTCTTCCATCACTTCTAAAGAATGATTTAAATCATGAATATCAATGGAAAAACATTTATCTTCATGGCAAAGTTTTGATACGACTTCAAAATAATCTTGATTTCTTAAAAACTCTCCCACGCCTTTAATATTTTGAGATACTTCTATCGTATGATCTTCCTGCCTTTCCTTTTGAATGAAAGAAGGATTCATAATACAAAAAAGAAATAAGGCTACAATTCCTAATTGTTCTAATTTACGCATACTACTCACCTAACTCTATTCTTTCCCAAAATGAAAACAGTACTTTAGAAATTTTTGCCAAAAAAAAGAAAGCTTAATTTAAGCTTCCTCTTCCGTTAAAAATTGTTGTTTAAAAATTTCTGAAACAGTTTTATATTCTTCTTCTTCTAATTCTTCAAATTCAAATTCAGTTTCATTGATAGGCATTTTTCGTAATAATAAAATATTATCTAAAGGATTCTCTTCATGATCGACTTCAACAAATAAACAATAAGTTTCTTCACGATATTTTTCTGTTTTTATAAGAGAATAATCTTTACCATCATCTAAAGTTACAATATCATATAATTCCATTATCTACTTACTCCTTTTTGTTGGTTTAATTGATTCATTATTAACTGTGATAAATTTGTTGTGCTACGATTAGCATAATCAACCATATTAATATCATTAATATCAAAATATCC
>JAAWDB010000021.1 GCA_022793555.1 Bacilli bacterium | reverse complement strand
TTTTTGCTACGCTTAATACGTAAGGGTAAACCTTATGAATTAGGAATGGGAGGTCGACGTTATGTCAAAAACAGAATTAATCGAATTAGTAGCTGAAAAAGCAAATATGTCAAAAGCTGAAGCTGGACGTGCTTTAGATGCAGTATTAGAAGGAATCACTGAAGGACTTAAAAAACAAGGTGAAGTTACTTTAGTTGGATTTGGTAAATTTAGTGCAAAAAAACGTGCTGCACGTGATGGAATTAATCCTTCAACAAAAGAACCAATTAAAATTCCTGCTAAGACTGTTGCTTCATTCAAAGCTGGAAGCAAATTAAAAGACGCTATTAAGTAATTTATTGTGATGTTTTTTAAACTATCCCTTGGATAGTTTTTTTCGTTCTTATGTTAAATTACGGGATTTTATTTGACTATATTTTAAGTTTAATAGTATACTTAATTAAGAGTAGAAATTAGGTGAGTCATGAAAAAACGTGTAATAAGTGCGGTGATTTTAATTCTTTTGGCCCTTCCACTTATCATGGAGGGTGGTACTGTATTTGCAATAGCCATTGGTATGATCGGAATTTTTGCTTTAAAAGAAGTCATGGATTTAAAGAGAAGTCATAGCAATATTTCTTCGGGTATGAGTTTAGTGATTTACTTAAGTTTTTTGTTTCTTCTTTATTATACACCTTTTGAATATTCTAAAGTGAACGGGATAAACTATTCGGTGATGGGGGTAATCTTACTTCTTTATTTGATGCCAGTGATGTTTTATGCCAAAGATAATACGTATAAGACCTCGGATGCTTTCTATTTTTTGGGCGTTACTTTTTTCCTTTTTTTAGCGTGTCACACCGTAATATTAGCACGTGTTCATAGTCTTTGGTTATTTTTGTATCTTGTTTTAGTACCAGTTTTAACGGATACGTTTGCTTATCTTTTTGGAATGCTTGTGGGTAAGAGAAAGGTTGCTCCAAATATTAGTCCAAATAAGACGGTTGAGGGTTGTGTTTTAGGAAGTGTTAGTGCTACTGTTTTGGCTAGTATCTTTTATTTGAATTTTGTTTTTTCTATGGAAATTTGGTTACTTCTTTTGTTAACGCTTGGTTTGTCGATCGCTGGACAATTTGGTGATTTATTTTTTAGTAAAATGAAGCGAGAAAATGAAATAAAGGATTTTGCTAATTTAATTCCAGGGCATGGTGGAATACTAGATCGATTTGATAGTATGTTAAATGTTGCGATTGTCTTTTTGTTATTCATGTCATATTTTACTTTTTAAGGAGGATTTATTATGTGGTTTGTTACTTTACTTTTATTGATTGTTATTTTAGGAATTATTATTTTAGTTCATGAGTTTGGACATTTTATTACAGCGAAAAAGTCAGGAGTTCATATTTATGAATTTTCAATCGGAATGGGACCAATTATTCATACGAAAAAAGGGAAGGATGGAATTGATTATAATATTCGTGCTTTTCCTATTGGAGGATTTGTCTCTATGGCTGGGGAAGTTTATGAAGATGATGGGAAAATTTCACCCGATAAATTTTTATGTAATAAACGCTGGTATCAACGGTTAATGATATTAGGTGCAGGTGTGTTTAATAATTTTGTGATGGCTTTTGTCTTTTTGTTATTGATCGCTCTTCTTTGGAGTCCAACTCCAGTTAAACCGGTTTTAGGAGAAATTGAAATTGAGTCGGCAGCTTATGAAGCAGGATTACAAGCTGGGGATGAAATTATTGCGATCAATGGTAAAAAGGTGAGTTCATGGGATGTTGCTCAAATCTATCTTTATTATAAAAGTGAAACAGGAGTTTATGATTTCAAAGTAAAACGTAATGGCGACGAGAAAAACATTTCAGTTCATCCAAAAACAGTGAAAGAAGAAGATGAGGAACGCGTTGTTTTTGGTTTTAAAATAAAAGCAAATGAAGAAACTGGTTTTTTGGCAAGTGTGAAATATGCTTGGCAAAAATTCTGGACAATTATTCAAAGTATGATGGTAACTTTAGGTGGTTTATTTACGGGTAAGCTATCTGTTAGTGCATTATCTGGTCCTGTTGGAATGTATCAAGTTGTTGGAGAGAGTGTAAAATATGGACTTAGTCAAATGATGTATTTGGTTGCTTTGTTAAGTATTAATGTTGGTTTTTTAAATATTTTACCTTTTCCAGCTTTTGATGGAGGAAGAATATTCTTTATGATTATTGAGAAAATAAAAGGAAGTAAAATTAATCCGAAATTAGAGAATACGATGAATAATGTCGGCTTTATTTTGTTAATGATTTTAATGATATATATTACTTTCCAAGATATTATTAAGTTATTTTAGTCAAGTATAGTTCTTGACTTTTTCTTTTTTTAACACTAAAATAGCTATTAATTTGGGGTGAGGGCTATGGAAAAAAATTCAGTTTCTAGAGATTATTTGTTGGATTGTCAAATTTTAGAGGGGTATTTAAGTAATAATTATTCTTATTTGAAATTAGCTGAAAATTTAAAATGTTCTTTGGAACAAGTACAAAATACTTTAAGTGATCAACATATGATTTTATATTTTTTTGGAAAAGAAGTTTATCAACTTTTACAAGAACATAAAAAAATTGTAAAAAGTTATGCCTGTTTAAGGCAGAGTATGTTGTTTGTTTTAGATAGTATTAATTTACAAATTCGTACTTTATTAAAGGATCCGAATGATACTTCATTACGATTAACTAAAAATCAAGTTTTAAGTTTAAGTATTTTACGACTTTGCTATAAATATAATGGAAATTTATTTTTAGTATCTAAGCAAATGAATTTACCGATTGATTCGGTGGTTGCTTATTTAAGAGCGCCTTTTATGGAAGAAGTTTTATCGGAACAAGCTTATTTATATTGGCAAGAAGTGTTAGAGGTTAGTTATTTATTTACTTTTGATTCTGCCAAAAAACGAAAAGAACAAATTTGTTATCTTTTTGAATTGTTTTTCTTAACTCAAGGCTCTTTAAAGAAGATGGTACGAATGACGGGAATAAATATTTCTATTTTACGTTATATTTTATCTGATAATCATTCTATGGTGTTAGCGGATATAACTCCAATAAAGAAAGAATGGATTTTGAGTCGATTAAAAGATCAAGAAAATTTATTTGATAGTATGTCAAAGGAAGTAGAAGATAGTATTTATTTAGAACGATTAAGCATTCATGATACTTCCAAAAAATTAAATTTGTCTCAGTATAAAATTCGTAAATTAGTCAAAGAAGAGATACCTTTAAAAAATCCTGTGAAAGGGATATTATTAGAAGGAGTTTTATCTACCCTTGATTCTTAAGTTATGTTATAATTTGGCTATGTCCTTGTAGCTCAGTTGGATAGAGCGTTTGCCTCCGAAGCAAAAGGTCAAGGGTTCAACTCCCTTCATGGACACCAGATTGATAGGAAACTCTAACTTTTATGGTTAGAGTTTTAATATAGGTAAAATTTTTATAAATTAAATAGCTAATGTCAATTTAGTAAAACACACTTGTACATTGACATCATCAATGAACGGGTGAAAACAATAAATTGTTTTGATATATTATTTTAAAATTAAGTTATAATAGATTGTATTAAATTCAGGAGGTGCTATATGTCTAAAATTAGTAATGTATTAACAA
>JAAWDB010000020.1 GCA_022793555.1 Bacilli bacterium | reverse complement strand
CTTCTTCTTCTTTTTAAAATATTTGTTTCTTTGCGTGCGAAGAAGCCATGTTTTTTCGCTTTTTTGCGATTATTTGGTTGATAAGTTCTTTTCATGTATATACCTCCTTTTTCCTTAAAGCTCCCTTATTATAAACTTAACCGCAGAAAAAAGTCAAGAAATAAAGGGTTATACACAAATTCACATTGATGTTTATAAGATTACACATTATCAACGTTGATAAATTTTCTATGTTGATACTTTTAAAATCCAAAGTTGTGGATAATGTTGATAAGTATATTTTTATCTGTTAGAATATGACTTCAAGAGCGTTGATAAATTGTGAATTCGATGTGAATTGTTGTTTCATACTTTATTTAAAATCACATCTGCGTTAAAATGAAGTTGATAAAACGTGAGGGATTGTGGGGTGAAATGGTTGAAAACAGAAACCGAAACATTATGGCAAAACTTCTTAGATCTTATCTACAAAGAAATCAATGCTGCTTCATTCCATGCTTGGTTTCATGACTTGATTTTATTGAGTATTGATCGTTATCAACATCGCATAAAAATTCAAGTTCCAATGGAAATTCACAAAAAAATCCTTGGTGATAATTATTATTCCCTCATTGAAGAGACTTTTCTTAAATTAACTGGAATTACTTATGATATTGAATTCTTATTAGAAGAAGAAAAAGAAAATGTTGTGGATAACTTTCAAAAGGAGATAATTCAGGATGCAAATGTTAATAAGGTTCTAGAAGAGAAATGGGAAACTAATTTAATTCCTGAACTCAATTTTGATAATTATGTGGTTGGAGATTCGAACCGACTCGCTAAAGTTGCAGGTATGGCAGTAGCAGAAGCACCAGGAAAAATACATAATCCTCTATTTATATATGGAAAGAGTGGGTTAGGGAAGACGCATTTAATGCATGCTATTGGTAATTATATTGTGGAACATTCGAATAAAAAAGTATTGTATACAACTAGTGACATGTTTATGAACGATTATACGGGAATTGCCAATCTTGAAAATAAAAATAATACCGTAGAGTATGCAAATAATTTTAAAAATAAGTATCGTAATGTGGATGTATTAATCATTGATGATATCCAGTATTTAGTTGGGGCAGAGAAAACACAACAAGAATTTTTTCATACCTTTAATGCTTTACAACAAGCGAATAAACAAATTATTATTAGTTCCGATCGATCGCCAGATGACTTAAAATTATTAGAAGAACGACTTCGAAGTCGATTTATGTGGGGATTACCTGTGGATATCTACCCTCCAGATTTTGAACTTCGATGTCGAATAATTAGGCAGAAAGCTCAAAATACGAGTATTGCCAATAAATTAGATGATACTGTAGTAGAATTTATTGCTAATAGTTGCCAAAACGATGTAAGGTTTCTTGAAGGAACGATAAACCGTTTAATGGCGTATACCGCAATGGTTGTTCCTGATCATATTGATTTAGAATTTGCAAACGAAGCGTTAAAAGATTTTATTAATAAAAATATTTATTCAGAGAACAGTATTGAAGGTATTCAAAATGCAGTAGCAGAATATTACAACATTACAATTAATGATTTAAAAGGGAAGAAAAAAAGTGCTAACATTGCATATCCACGACAAATTGGAATGTACTTATGCCGCATGTTAACTGATGAAACATTCCCAAGAATTGGCCTAGAATTTGGAGGAAGAGATCACTCAACCGTGATTCATGCTTGTGATAAAATAGAAAAAGATTTGAAAACAAATCCAACTCTTGCTAATACTATTAAAGAAATCAAAAATAAAATTTAAATGTGGATAAAAAAATTGATTCTGAATAAACATCCACAACAAATTTTTAAAATTGGCTTAGCAAATATCTAAAATTAATGACATATGCACATTATAAACGACATTATTATAACTAATATAAATTAATAAAAAAGAAAGAAGGAATGAATGAAAATGAAATTTTCAATTGATAAAAATATAATTTTAGAAAACTTAAGTAATGTAATTAAAGGAGTATCCACTAAAAATGTGATTCCTGTATTAAATGGGATTAAATTTGAATTACGTAGTGAAGGTTTATATTTAACCGCAAGTGATTCAGAATTGGTAATTCAATCTTTTATTGAAAGAAATTTGATTCGTAATGTGGATTGTGAAGGAGTTATTATTATAGGTAGTAAATATATTTTAGAAATTTTACGAAAAATGCCTAGTGATGTGATTAACTTTGAAGTTATTGACAGTTTAAAAATTAAAATTTATTCTGATTTTAACCAATATAATTTAAATTGCTTAGATCCAAGTGAATATCCTAATTTGCGTTTAGAGGAACACAAAGATCCGATTATTTTACAAGGTGAATTGTTTAAAACGATTATTAATCAAACTAGTTTTGCAATTTCAACACAGGAACTTCGACCTTTACTAACTGGTGTTAATATTAAGATAACAGGAGATTTATTAGAGTGTATTGCTACGGATTCATATCGTTTGGCGAAAAAGAATATTAAATTAGATAATCCAGTGGTTACAGATGTTAACATTGTACTTCCTGGAAAAAATGTAATTGAGCTGGAAAAAATTATTGTGGATAACGAAAATATTGAGATGCATATCTTTAATAATAAAGTTTTGTTTAAATATAAAAATATCATTTTTCAAACTAATTTGTTATCTGGTACTTATCCCAATACGTCGAATTTGATCCCAACAGAATTTGAAATTATTGTTCAAGCAAAAAAAGATGACTTTTCCTCAGCGGTTGATCGAGCTGCTTTATTAACTCAAGGAAAAGATAAAAATATTATAAAAATGCGAATTGAAAATAAAGAAATGATTATTAATTCATACGCTTCAGAAATAGGAAAAACGGAAGAGCGATTATTAGTAGAAACAAGTGAGAAATCAAATATTGATATTTCTTTTAGTGCTAAATATATGTTAGATGCTTTAAAGACGTTAAAAGATGAAGATATTTTGATTCTTTTAAATAATGATGTTAAACCAATTGTTATGAAGTCTTTAAAAGATGAGTCATTGATTCAACTTATTTTACCAATTAAAACTTACTAAATATCGAAATATCGGTATTTTTTTATTGATCATTATTTGATTTAGCCAAAAAATTCTATGAATGGTTATTTGCAGTATGTTCTTTAGGATATTAAAAGAGGATTTTTTTTCCTTTTTTCTTTTTTCGACAAGAAAAACGCTTTTTACCCTTTATTATAAGTACCAATTTTCCGAGTTAGGGGGTGAAAAGATGGAAAATTATGAGATAAATAAAGATACTTTAGCTTTAATTGCTTTAAAAGATAAAACTGAAGTTTTTGAGGAAAATGATCATTTTTTTGTTAATAAGGTTGCTACAGAAATCATGGAAGCAAGTTGTCAATATTTTGGAAGTTCTTTATCTGGTAGACAAAAGGGAACTGAAAATTTGATTGGTAGTACTTATAAAGCGCCAGTGATTGTGGAAGAATCGAATGAAATAATTTTTTTTCCTACAGAATCACCAAGAAAAGAGGAGTGTTCATGGATTTCATTACAAAAAATTAATAAATATTTTCGAATGGGTGATAAAATCGTTGTGGAGTTTAAAAATGGCAGTCGAGTAGTTCTTGATCTTTCCTATGGAAAATTAGACAATCAAGTGATGCGCGCAACTCGCTTGGAATCTGTTTTAAGAGGACGAAAATACGAGAAAAATAGTTTTAAATAACTTATTCGTGTGTTATAATGTTGATAGGTATAGAGGTACATATATACCTATTATTTTTGTAT
>JAAWDB010000005.1 GCA_022793555.1 Bacilli bacterium | reverse complement strand
GAACTGGGCTTTACCAATTACTATTTGAATTAGACAAAAGTAGTTTTAAAAATTACTTAAAGACCGAAGAGGAAGGATTTTAAAATTCTATGAATAAAAAGCAAAAAGGAATAACCCTGTTAATAACAATTTTATCATTAATGATAATGTTGTTAATTGGTTTTGGTAATCGCTTAAAAGATTCATCCAAAACCGTTTTTCAAGTATATTTAAATGGTCAAAAACTAGGACTAATTAATAATCAAGAAGAATTATTAAACAAAATAAACGAAGAACAAACAGATATTAAAACGACTTATGGTGTAGACAAAGTATACCCTCCAAACAATTTTGAAATCATCCGCTATAAAACTTACGAAGAAGAAATTACTCCAGTAGAAGAAATTTATAACAAAGTAAAAGATAAAGGAGATTTTACCATTAAAGGGTATACCATTTCCATTACGAAAAAGAAAACAGAAGAAAGTGACGAAAAGAAACTCTACATCTATGTCCTTGATACTGAAGTCTTTAAAAAAGCTTTAGAAATGCTCATTACAGCTTTTGTTGATAAAGAAGATTATCAAAATTATATTAATAATACACAAGAAGAAATTACGAATGTCGGACAAATCATTGAACACATGTATTTTGAAGAAAGCATAACCATTAAAGAATCCAATATTAGTATTAAAGACAAAATATATACAGATGCTACCGAACTTGGTCAATTTCTATTATTTGGTAAAGAAGAAACCAGTAAAAAATACACGGTCCAAAAGGGAGATACCATTGCTGGTGTTGCAGAAGCAAATCAATTAAATACCGAAGAATTTTTAATTGCCAATCCTCGCTTTAAAAGTAAAGACAGTTTACTTGCCATTGGTGAAGAAGTTTCTGTCGACTTAATTAGTCCAGTACTTACCTTAGTAGAAGAATTACATGTTGTTGAAGATACCGAACAAGTTTATGAATCGGAAGAAGTTCGAGATAATTCGAAACCATATGATTACCGAGAAATTACTCAAGCGGGTATTACAGGAATTGTAAGAACAACTCAAGAAGTTAAAATGACGAATGGCGAACGTAGCCAAGGAACCGTTTTAATTAGTTCTGTAACTATTCGAGAAGCCGTAAATGAAATTGCCACAATTGGAAAAGCAAGACCAACAGTCTCTGGAAGACCACCACTTAATACAGGTAACTGGGGATGGCCAACCAATCGTCCATACATTATTACATCAAACTATGAATGGCGTTGGGGATCATTTCATAACGCGATTGATATTTCCGGAACTGGATTTGGTTCACCAATTTATGCTGCCAAAGATGGTACAGTCGTTCAAACAAACAATAATTGTGCGAATATTGGTTATTACGGTTCATGGTGCGGTATGAGTTATGGAAATTACATTGTGATTCAACATAGTAATAACTACTACACGATGTATGCCCATTTAACGCAAGACTTAAAAGTAAATGTTGGAGATCGAGTAGGACGTGGTCAAGTGATTGGGTTAATGGGATCTAGTGGTTCTTCAACGGGTACCCATTTGCATTATGGAGTTTCAATCGGACTACCTCATAGCCCTGGAAGTCGTTGGCTAAGTCCATGGAGTCTATACTAATGAAATTATGTGTCTTAGCAAGTGGATCGGAGGGTAATGTTACCTTCCTTTCCTGTGATAATCATAAAATACTAATTGATGTTGGTAAAAATGTAAAATACATCACCGACCGGCTAAAAGAAATCGATGAAACTCCCGAAAGTATTGAAGCCATTATTATTAGTCATACCCATAATGACCATGTTGCAGCTCTAGAAAGATTTGTTAAAAAATATCATCCAAAAGTATATATGACGCAAAAAATGTTCTTTGATTTACCTAATTTAGAAGCCTATGATAACATCATTATTTATGAAGATAGCATTATGTTAGATTCATTAAAAATAACTTCCATCAAAACATCTCATGATGTGACCGATTCCCGAAACTTTATCATTGAAAATAAAGAAGAATCGGCGGTATACCTAACGGACACAGGTTATTTAAATCGTAAATATTTTGAAATTCTAAAAAATAGAAACTATTATCTATTTGAAAGTAACCACGATATTGCCATGTTGATGAATGGACCTTATCCCAAATGGTTAAAAACTAGAGTTCTAGGAACTAATGGGCATTTATCTAATAAAGATGCCAGTTTTTACTTAACTAAATTGATTGGAGATAAAACCAAAAAAATTATTCTCATGCATTTATCGCATAAAAATAATACAGAAGAAAAGGCTCTGGAAACCATTCATCAAACATTCGATGAATATAATATCTCCTTTAATGATATTACTTGTGCTAAACAAAATGAAATAACAAAGGTAGCCAATGATTAAAATAATATGTGTTGGTAAAATAAAAGAGCCATATTTAAAAGAACTTATCGCCGATTATCAAAAACGAATTAGCAAATATCATAAATTAGAAATTATTGAAGTAAAAGATGAAGATTCATTAGAAAAAGAAAAAAATAATATCTTAAAAGTACTTGATCCGAAAGATTATATTATTACATTAGAAATTGAAGGAAAAT
>JAAWDB010000019.1 GCA_022793555.1 Bacilli bacterium | reverse complement strand
TTTTGTCTTAGGTAAAGATTTAACCAAAAACTATTTACTAGGATCCATATTGTTTCCTCTTTTTATTAAACTAACAAGTAATATAAATCGAATTTTAATTATAAACGACTTAGAAATGCTAATCATTTCAATAATTGGTGGTACTTTAAGTGGAATTGGCTATGGTTTATTATTTAAGAATAACTTTACTTCGGGAGGAACAGATATCCTAAATCAAATTGCCGAAAAAAAATTTAAAATTCCGATGAGTAAATCAATGATTTATATTGATGGTGCAATTGTCTTACTAGGTGGATTTATCTTTGGAATAGAAAAAATGATCTATTCTATTATCGCTTTACTTTTAATAAGTAATCTAAGCAATAAGACCATGTTAGAAATTAATAAACATAAAGTATTTTATATCCAGACAAAAAAAGTAAAAGAAGTAAAAAAATATTTAACACAAGATTTATCTTATGATGTCACCATATTTGAATCTATTGGTGGTTATTCAAATACCAAAAATGAATTAATATTGTGTAGTGTAAAAACTTCAGATTATTATAAAGTTAGTACAGGATTAAAATTAATTGACCCTGATTCCTTTGTTACGATTACTGAAAATTATGAAGCCATGAATGAAAACAAAATGGTTCCAAAAAAACAAAGCTAACTTGCAATTCTCTTGTAATTATTTTAAAATATCCCGGATAAGGCGTGATCATTATATGCAAAATGACTTAACAAAACGACTACGTACCAATGATACCGTAGTATTTGCTTGTTCCGGTGGACCAGATTCCATGTGTTTATTTCATCAACTAAAAGAACTTCAAAAAAAAATAAAAATCACCTTAATCTGTGCTCACGTAAATCATAAAAAAAGACCAGAGTCGGATGAGGAATTCCAGTTTGTTAAAAAGTATTGTGAAGAACAAAAAGTTATTTTTGAAGGAACTGAATTTAACCATTACAAAAAAGGAAATTTTGAAGCAACTGCCCATCAAATGCGTCGTGATTTTTTTGAAACAATAATAAAGAAATATCATGCCAACTATTTTATGACTGCCCATCATGGTGACGATCTTACAGAAACTATTTTAATGCGCTTGACAAGAGGAAGTACTTTTCTTGGGTATGCGGGTTTTCAAGCCATAGAAAAGCGAGAAAACTATACTATTCTAAGACCACTGATTACCATGACAAAAGAAAGTATCATAGATTATAACAAAAAACATAATATTCCCTTTGTAAATGATCCTACAAATGAGGAAGACGACTACTTAAGAAATCGTTATCGTCATCATCTATTACCTATTTTAAAAAAAGAAAATAAAAACATTCATTTAAAATTTTTAAAGTATCAAGAAAAGATTTGTCAAATTAATGAATTTCTTGTGAAAATTATGACAAATGCCTTGACGGAATGTGTTGTGAATGATAACGTACTGATTGATGAATTTAAGGGAAAAGACCCTCTTATTCAGCAAATGGTTTTAGAAAATTATCTTTATCAAATTTATCAAAATGATATTGTCCTAATTAAAGAAATTCATCAAAAAAATATTTTAAATCTAATTTTATCACCAAAGAGTACAGGATTAATTTCCTTGCCCCAAAAAAAAGTTGGTATAAAAAGCTATCAAACTTTTCGTATTACCACGAAATCGATTTGTGATAATTATCACAAATTGTTAAAAAATAAAAGTCAGATCCCAAATGGATATTGTTTAAAAAAAGTTGAAAATACGAATGAAAAAAATAATAATGTGATAAGATTAAATAGCGAAGAAATCAAACTTCCACTTTATGTCAGAACTAGAAAAAATGGTGATAAAATAGCTTCAAAAAATGTATTAGGGCATCAAAAAATCAAAGATATTTTTATTAATCACAAAATACCTCAAGAAAAAAGAAATTCATGGCCCATCGTTGTCGATAGTAATGATAATATCTTATGGATTCCAGGCTTAAAAAAGTCAAAATTTGATAAAGAAATCACTGAAAAATATGATATAATATATAAATATGAAATATGTAAGGAGAAAAATTATGTCACGAAAAAATAATGCGAATACGATTAAAAATCTATTTCCGTATGTTGTGTTAATCGTTGTCATATTCATTGTTTTATCTGTATTAAATATGGGTAGAAACATCCAGCATGAATTGACAACTGGAGAGTTAATGAACGCCATCTCTAGTAAAACAATTACAGAAATTACGATTACTCCAAAAGGAGACGAAAATGTTTATTACATTGAAGGAAAGTTAAACAACTACAAAGAAAATGAAAGTTTTCAATCAAAAGTTGTCGAAGCTGACTTATCCAATGTTGTAAAATATGCAGAAGCCAATAACTTAAAAGTTTATGAAACAAAAGCAGACCCAGGAACATTCTCGTGGATGTATGTTTTAGTAAATGTTGTTCCTCTATTTTTATTAGTTGGTGTTACTTATTTTCTATTTTCTAAAATGGCGAATAGCAATAAAGGAAGTATGGATTTTGGAAAAAGCCGTGCCAAATTAAGTGAAGACGGTGGATCTGTTAAATTTACTGATGTCGCTGGATTAAAAGAAGAAAAAGAAGAAGTAAAAGAATTAATTGACTTTTTAAAAAGTCCGAAAAAATTTCAAAAATTAGGTGCTAGAATTCCTAAAGGTGTATTGTTAGTTGGTCCTCCAGGAACTGGTAAAACCTTACTAGCAAAAGCCGTAGCAGGAGAAGCGAATGTTCCTTTCTTTTATATCAGTGGATCAGACTTCGTTGAATTATTCGTCGGAGTTGGTGCCAGCCGAGTAAGAGAAATGTTTAAAGATGCTAAGCGTAATGCTCCATGTTTAATCTTCATTGATGAAATCGATGCCGTAGGACGTCAAAGAGGTTCTGGTATTGGTGGTGGGCATGATGAAAGAGAGCAAACTTTAAACCAATTACTAACCGAAATGGATGGATTTGGAGCAAACGAAGGAATCATTATTATTGCCGCAACCAACCGTCCAGATGTTCTTGATCCAGCTCTACTTCGACCAGGAAGATTTGATCGTCAGGTAACCGTTAACTTACCAGATGCAAAAGAACGTGAAGAAATTCTTAAAGTTCATGCTCGAAATAAAATCTTTGCCAAAAATGTTAACTTAAAAAATATTAGTTTACGTACTCCAGGATTTAGTGGAGCCGACTTAGAAAACTTACTTAATGAAGCAGCTTTACTTGCAGTTCGTAAAAATCAAGAAAATATTACGATGACAGACATTGATGAAGCAACGGATCGTGTTTTAATGGGACCAGCAAAAACTTCTCATAAAATTACTGAAAAAGAAAAACGTTTAGTAAGTATTCATGAAGCAGGACATGCTGTAATTGGTATAAAATTAGAAGATGCCAATGAAGTTCATAAAATTACAATTATTCCTCGTGGAAATGCGGGTGGATATACCATGATGCTTCCAAAAGAAGAAAGAATGTCCATTATGTCTAAAAATGAGTTATTAGCTCAAATTACTGGTCTACTTGGTGGACGTGCAAGTGAAGAATTATTCCTTGGTGAAATTACTACAGGGGCAAGTGATGACTTTAAAAGAGCTACTAATATAGCTCGTAGTATGGTCACTGAATACGGAATGAGTGAACTAGGACCTATGCAATATGAGCAAAAAGAAGGCGGCGTGTTCTTAGGAAGAGATTACAATAAATCAAAAAATTATTCGGATCAAGTAGCTTTAGAAATTGACCAAGCCGCTCGAAAAATTATTGCAGAATGTTACGATAAAGCAAAAAGTATTATCAAGAAAAATGAAAATTTAATTATGCTTTTAAGTGATGCATTAATGGAAAGAGAAACATTAACCAAAGAACAAATTGAATCATTAGTGCTTAACGGTGTAATTAGTGATGATGAACCGAGTTCAAAAGATGATGAACCAACCATCTTAAAATTAAGAGAACTTGCTAAATCAAAAGGAATCAAAGGTTATACAAAAATGACCAAAGAAGAATTAAAAGAAGCATTAGACAAGGAAGAAGAATAACATTTCTTCTTTTTTTGATGCCAATAAAAAATATCAAATGTTAATTTATCTAAATATTAATAATTTAATTAAAGAAAAAAAGAATATTGATAAAAATAGTTAAAGAAATCTTAAAAATTTACAATACTTGGCTTTCTATTTTTCTAAATTTGCTTTTTGACGGTCTTTCTTTTTTATGCTAAAGTGCCATAAAAGGACGTGATATTTTGAATTACTATGTGTTTGTTTGTTTAGATGGAATACCAATTTTTGAAACAATATTAGATGAAAAAAAAGAGGCAATCGAAGATTTTGAACAAATTGATTGGTACCAAACAAAATACATTATTCTAGATTTTAAATCGGTATATTCTAAGAAAAATAGAACCATTGAAAAAGGTAATGTATCTTATAAAAATAAAGTGTTAACTAAGCAAATTAGTTATTACCGAATCGATATATTAAAAGCCAAAAAAGATTTAAAAACCAAAGTGGTTTTTAAAAATAAAAATGACTTAGAGATAATTAAGTTTGCGAATGCTATGTTTATTGATAATTCCAATGCGTTTTTAAAATATATAAAAAAAAGAAAAATATTACGCAAAAAAGAAATACAAGCTTTCGAAAAAGCCTTTCAAAAACAAATAGCCGAAGAAAAAATATTAGATACTTGGAAGAATATTACACAAGCTTAAAAAATAAAATCCCTACCCAATTTCTAAAGACAAAAAATACTTCTTGTGATAAAATATCAATAGTGACTAAATATGGGATGGTGGTATTATGGCAAAAGTTATTTCCTTGGTAAATCAAAAAGGTGGAGTCGGTAAAACCACAACGAGTATAAATCTTGCCGCTGCCTTAGGAAAAGAGGGTAAGAAAACTCTTTTGATAGATTTAGATCCACAAGGAAATGCTTCTTCTGGTTTAGGATTAAACGCTAATGATTTTAAAAACGATGTGTATGATGTCATTACTGGTAATTGCGAAATATCAAAAGCAATGATAAAAACAAAATTTAAAAATCTATCAGTGATACCTGCTACAATTAATTTAGCAGGAGTAGATGTAGAATTTGTGAAAAAAATGATTGAAGATAATACATTTCGCCAAAATGAACAACTAAGAAACGCTTTAGAAGAAGTGAAAGAAAAATTTGAATATATTATAATAGATTGCCAACCTTCATTAGGAATATCAACAATGAATGCTTTAGTTGCAAGCGACTCAGTAATTATACCAGTACAATGTGAATATTTTGCTTTAGAGGGAATTACTCAATTATTAAGTTCAATTATTCTTGTTCAATCCAATATGAATCCTGAGCTTCGCATTGAGGGTGTTTTACTTACAATGTTAGATGGTCGAACCAACATTGGCTTAGAAATTATTGAAGAAGTGAGAAAATGTTTCAAAAGTAAAGTCTTTAATACTATTATTCCTCGTTTAGTACGCTTAGTAGAAGCACCTAGTCATGGGAAACCAATTAGTGACTATGATCCAACAAGTCGCGCCACCCTTGCCTATCAAAATTTAGCTAAGGAAGTGATTAGTAGAAATGGAAACTAAAAGAAAAGCCTTGGGAAAAGGATTAGAACAACTTTTTTCAAATGAAGTAATTAATTTTGATAATTTTGAAAAAGAAATTATAAATGATGCTAAAACAAATGATATCTTGGAAATACCTTTAAGTGAAATTCGCAGTAATCCTTATCAGCCAAGAAAAAGTTTTAATGAAGACTCATTGCAAGAAATGGCTGAATCAATTAAAGAATTAGGTATTGTTCAACCTATTATTGTTAAAAAAAGCATTAAAGGATATGAACTGGTTGCAGGTGAACGTCGTACAAAAGCTGCTAGAATTGCCGGACTAGAAACTATTCCCGCTATAATTAAAGATTTTAATGATCAAGAAATGATGGAAATAGCTTTAGTGGAAAATATTCAAAGAGAAGACTTAAATCCAATAGATGAAGCTAATGCTTATGAAAATATTATTCGAATTAGTGGTATGACTCAAGATGAGTTTGCCAAAAAATTTGGAAAAAGCCGTAGTTATGTAACGAATATGTTGGGTTTATTAACGCTTCCTACGAATACGAAACGATTAGTACAAAGTAAAAAATTAAGTATGGGACATGCTAGAGCACTTAGTAAAATCGAGGACAATAATAAAATCGATGAATTGGCAACAAAAGCAGTTGTAAATTCTATTAGTGTACGAGATTTAGAAAAAATTATTACCGAAGAGGACTTACCAAAGAAAAATAAAATTGTTCGTGTTACAGATACCATGAGTATTAGAAATGCCATTTATGAACGAATTATGAGGGAAAAAATCGGTACTAAAGTGAAAATAAATCATCGTAAAATTGAAATCCCTTTTGATTCAGATAAAGACTTAGAAAGAATCCTAGATATTTTAGGCATTAAAATAGAAGGGGAATAAGATGAACCTTATTATAAATTTATGGAACTTTATTATTAAAACCAAAATATTGTCAGTTTTAACAATCTTTATTGTTGGTTTATTCTTAATACATGTAATTACTAGTACAACGAAACGCTTTATCATTAGTGGCATTGATCAGTTTGAAACGAAAAGAAGAAATACAATTGTTAAATTAATTAATAACATCATTAAATATTTTATTTATACTTTGATGGTAATTTTTATATTAAACGCTTATGGCGTAGATACCAAATCGATTATTGCAAGTCTTGGAGTTGCTGGAGTAATACTAGGATTTGCCCTTCAATCAACTGTAGAAGACTTTGTTAGCGGTATCGCAATTATAATGGATAATTATTTTGTGGTAGGAGATATCGTCACATACAATGATTTTACTGGTGAAGTTATAGAAATGGGATTAAAAAGTACAAAGATTAGAAAAGCTAATGGTGAAGTATTTATTATTGCAAATCGTAATATTAATTCGATTGTAAACTTAAGCCAACATAGAGCTGGTCTTTATATTAAAATACCTACAGCATATGAAGAAGATGTTGAAAAAATAGAACGAGTATTAAACGAAGTAATTGATGAATCTAAAAAAATACCTGGCGTATTAAAAGACTCAAAGTATTTAGGAATCGATTCTATGGATGATTCGGCAATAGTGTACACCATTTTAATTCAATGTCGTCAAGATAGCCAATGGCAAATTAAAAGAGATGTTTTAAAACTCATCAAATTAGCATATGAAAAGGAAAATATTAAAATTCCTTATCCACAAATCGAGGTGCACAATGGAAAAAAAATATAAATTAAATAGTCATGTTATTATGAAAAAGGGACATCCTTGTGGGACTAATGAATGGATAGTTACTCGTTTAGGTGTAGATATTAAACTAAAATGCGTTAACTGTGGTCGTGAAATCATGATGGATCGTCTAGAATTTGAGAAAAAATTAAAAAAAGTAATAGGTGATGCGAATGAAGCTGAGTAAAATAAAGAAACATATCACGCTTCATCCTATTATGACACTGATATTGCTTATTGGCGTAACGATTGTTTTAAGCGGTTTTCTATCTCTTTTAGGAATACAAGCTCTACAATACAAAATAAATGCGAATTCATTAGAATACTCAAGTGACTTACTTAAAGTAGAGAGTCTCATATCGTTTAGTGGCTTAAAATATATTTTTAGTTCAACGGTAGCAAACTTTGTAGCGTTTACACCATTAAGTAGTTTAATTATTATCTTAATTGGAATAGGTGTCATGGAAAAAAGTGGTTTTTTAAAAACCTCATTGTCTCTACTAACGAAGAAAATGAAAAAAAATACAGTGACTTTCCTTATTGTATTTGCAAGCGTTATAGCATCTTTCATGGGAGATTTATCTTATGTCATTATGATGCCCATTAGTGCTTTAATTTTTAAATATGGTAAAAGAAATCCTTTTATTGGAATTATTGCTTCTTTTGCAGGACTTACCTGTGGAAGTGGTTTAAGTTTCTTTATCACAAGTATTGATAGTTCGCTTATTTCTACAACCATATTAGGTGCAAAAGTATTAGATAGCTCTTTTCGTTTTGCGACAATAAGTTTTATCTTTATTATGTTTGTTGCCATCATCTTAATATCAATTGCGATCACTACAATTACCGAAAAAATCTTAATTAATAAATTAGACAAATATGAGATACCTGAATCCGACATCGAAGAATTAACAATGACCAGAAAAGAAATGAGAGGATTAGTCTTTAGTGGTATTGCCGGACTTATTTACATCATTTTCTTTATCTATCAAATAATTCCGGGAGTTCCTTTAGGTGGTAATTTACTTGATTACAGTCAAACATTTTATATAGATAAACTATTTAGTTATAATTCCTTTTTTAGTAATGGCTTTGTTTTTGTAGTTACCATGTTCTTTGTTATACTTGGTTTCTTTTACGGTTTAGGTGCTAAAACAATAAAGAATAATAATGATTTTGTCGATACTTTAGGGCATTCATTAGATGGAATTGGTAAAACATTGGTCTTAATTTTCTTTGCTTCAACTTTTATCAGTTTATTTCGTTATACCAATATTGGACCAATTATTGTAGCTAGTTTAACCAATTTAATAACAAAATTACATTTTACAGGTATTCCTTTAATCATTTTGCTTTTTAGTGCATCAGCGGTTGCTACATTATTTGTTCCATCTTCGATTAATAAGTGGGTCATTTTAGCTCCAACTCTAATACCAACATTTATGAATGCAGGTATTACTCCAGAATTTACACAAGTAATATTTCGTTTTGGTGAATGTGTTACGATGGGCTTAACGCCACTAATGGCTTACTATGTTATCTATTTAGCGATGTTAGATAAATACAATACGGGAGAAAAACCAATAAGTTTATTTAAATCCCTAAAATATCAAATTCCCTACAGTTTGATTTGTGGAGGCATTCTTTTAATTTTATTAATTGTATGGTATATTATAGGTCTTCCAATCGGAATAAATGGCTCATCCATTTTATAGAAAGGTGTGAAGTGTATGGCATTAAAAGCAGGAATTGTTGGTCTTCCAAATGTCGGAAAATCAACTCTTTTTAATGCAATAACCAAGAAAAATATTTTAGCAGCAAACTATCCTTTTGCAACAATTGACCCAAATGTGGGTGTTGTAACTGTTCCTGATACTAGATTAGAATTTTTAGAAAATTTATATCTTCCTAAAAGTTTAATTCCTACAACATTTGAATTTACGGATATTGCTGGCCTTGTAAAGGGTGCTTCAAAAGGAGAAGGACTAGGGAATAAGTTTTTATCTCATATTCGAGAAGTTGATGCAATTGTTGAAGTGGTAAGATGCTTTGTTGATAATAACATTACTCATGTTGAAGGGGGCATTGATCCAATTCGTGATATCGAAATAATTAATCTTGAGTTGATTTTTGCTGATTTAGAAATTATTGACAATCGCATTGAGAAAATTGCGAAAAAAGCGGAGACTACGAAAGATAAAGAAACTTTAAAAGAAGTTGAAATATTAAGAAAATGTAAAGAATCATTAGAAAAAAGCGTTCCACTACGTTTACTAGATTTAACGGAAGATGAAAAATTAATAATAAAAGCTTTCAATTTTATTACCCTAAAGCCATTAATTTACGTTGCTAACGTGAGTGAAGAAGATGCTGCCATTGGTGAAAATGAATATACCAAAAAAGTTATGGAATATGCCGAGAAAGAGCACTCTAATACTATTGTTATGTCTGCCAAAATGGAAAGTGATTTAGCAGAATTAGAAGAAAGTGATAAAAAAGAGTTTTTAAGTGAGCTTGGTATTAATTATAGTGGTTTGGACAAGCTAATATTTGCAACTTATGATTTATTAGGATTACAAACTTTTTTCACTGTAGGTAGTGATGAAGTAAGAGCTTGGACTTTTAAAAAAGGTATGGTAGCTAAAAAGTGTGCAGGCTTAATTCATAGTGATATAGAACGAGGATTTATCAAAGCAGAAATCATGAAATACAATGATTTAGAAGAATTAAAAGATGAAAAAAAAGTACAAGAAGCTGGAAAATTAAATTTAGAAGGCAAAGATTATTTAATGCAAGATGGTGATATTGTATATTTCCGTTTTAACGTTTAAACAAAATTTACAAAAAGTCTGAATAATGCTATAATGAAATATATATTTATTAGGAGGAATTTATGGAAAATAAATTGATTCCTAAAGTATTTTTATGGATGACTTTAGGATTATTAGTTACCTTTGCTACTGGTTATTGTGTGGCATTAAATGAAAAAATGTTATTAAATGTTTTTTCTACTGGTTTCTACTGGGTATTTATTATTGCCGAATTTATTTTAGTAATAGTTTTATCCGCTAGAATTATGAAAATGAAAGCGATAACGGCGAAAATTTGTTTTTTACTTTACTCGTTTGTTAGTGGCTTAACCTTTTCGTCAATATTTATCGCTTACGATATCATGTCAATATTTTATGTCTTTATTATTGCTGCTGTCGTCTTTGCGATATTTGGTGCAATTGGATACTTTACAAGTATTGATTTAACAAACTTAGGAAGCATGCTGCTAATGGGGTTAATTGCTTTAATAGTCTGCATGATCTTAAACATTTTTATTGGAAGCGAACAATTTAATTTAGTATTAACGATTATTTCATTAGCCATTTTTATTGGTTTTACTGCATATGATATTCAGAAAATAAAAAGACTTGGAGAATCTTCAGAGCTTCCAGAAGAAAACTTAGCAATTTATGGTGCATTAGAATTGTATTTAGATTATATTAATATCTTCCTAGACATTTTAAAATTAGTTGGAGATTCAAAAGATTAAGGCTTTAGGCCTTTTTTCTTTGGCTAAAATAAGTTATAATAAGAAACCAACAAAAGGAGTTTCTATATGAAAAATGAAGTAAATTTAATTATTGAATATAAAAATGAAAAGAACGATGAAACTTTTCCATTAGTTTTTTTAACCAATGACCTAGATCTGATGGATTTAGAAACATTAAGCTATAAATCTGAGAGAGAATTTATTGCTAAGAATAAAGAAAAAATTGAAAAAAAACTATGTTTATTACCAAGATCTTTAGATGGTTTTCAAATTAACCGAATTTTTATAGAGAAAAATGAAGAACAATTAAAACCATTATTTCAAAATTTTATGGGAATTGATTCGAGATATCATACATACAATTTACCTTTAGCTTTAGTAATAAAATGTTATCTTAGACAAAAGAGCATTTTTCTCTTATATGAATTAGATAAGAACGCCCAAATTATCCCTGGTTATTTATCGATATTTCATAAATGTCCCAAAAATGTTTTAGAAGCTTTAGAGTTAAAAAAGATAAATGAAGATATAGTTGACAACATCTGGCTTTCGATTAAAGACAATCCTGCTTTATTAAGATTCTTAATACGAAATCTTGATTATGATAAAATGATTCAAGCATTTGATAAAATAATAATAGCTCAAACGAAAGAAGAATGTCCAAAAAGATCTAAGAAAAGTAATCAAAACTAACATATTAAAATTTCTATTTAATAAAATAGACTAGGTTATAATTAATTTATTTACTTTCAACCTTTTTTTTGTTATAATCTATAAACGAGTAAGAAATTACTCCTTGCTTTAAACTAGATTTAAAGCCGTAAAGACCATAAGGAGGTGGAATCATGACAAAATATGAGATCATGTTTATCGTTAAGGCCACTCAAGAAAGCGCAGATGTTAAAAAAACTGCTGAAAATGCAAAGAAGATTTTAACTGCAGAGAGTGCTAACGTAACAGAATTCAAAGAGCTTGGTGAAAAAAAATTAGCTTATCCAATCAAAAAAGAACTAAACGGTTATTATTATGTAATGCAAGTTGAAGCTGGTAAAGAAGCAATCGCTGAATTCGATCGTAAAGTAAAATTAGACGAAAACATTTTAAGACATTTAATTATCAGATTAGACGAGGAGTAAAATATGAATAAAGTGATTTTAATCGGAAGACTTGCAAGAGATCCCGAAATGCGTACCACCGCAACTGGAACGAATGTGACTAGATTTACTGTAGCAGTATCTAGACCATTTACTGGTGCTGGTGGAGATAGAGGTGCTGACTTTATTAGTTGCATCGCTTGGCGTCGTCAAGCAGAAAATATTGCTAAATATTGTACCAAAGGTAGTCAAGTAGCGGTTGAAGGAAGAATTCAAACTGGTTCTTACGATGGACAAGATGGTTCAAAAAGATATACAACTGATATTGTTGCCGATAATGTAACATTCCTAGGATCTCGCGGAAATAACGAGAGTGGCGGATTTACGAACGATTCTTTTGTTCAAGAAATGCCAACTTATCAAGATACATATCAAACTTCTGAAGCTCCAACTGCTAATATTGGAGAAGATCCATTTAAAGATTTTGGAGATGAAATCGCTCTATCCGATGATGATTTACCATTCTAAACGAAAGGAGAATAATTGTGGCAGAGTTTAGACGTAAAAAGAAAAAAATATGTCAAATGTGTGCAGGTAAGAGTGTTGATTATAAAGATGTTATGATCATTAATAAATATATTAATGAAAAAGGAAAAATCATGCCAAGACGTATGACTGGAGCATGTGCAAAACATCAAAGACATATTGCTGAACAAATCAAATATGCTAGATTTATGGCATTAATTCCATTTGTTAAATAAACCTTTTATAAGGTTTTTTCTTTTGCAAAAAATCATTGTAATATACTATTTTTTTGATAAAATAAGCAGAAGTGATTGTTATGGAAAGAAAAAAAGGATTTTTACAAATGGATCATTATGAACTAATTCGTAACTGTAACCATGAAACCGATGGAAAATATTGTGTAGCTTGGATAAAAAAACAAGAAATAGAATATTTATTAAAACAATATGAAAATTATAAAACATGCTATAAAGAAGTTTTTTGGTCTTATGTCTTAACTGAATTAGGTAAAATAACTGTAGGATATGATTTAGTATCGTATAATGGCCAAGTCGGCGTAATTACTAAAAATGCCAATCCCAATCATTATCCTGTAAAATCCTTAAAAGAATTAATCTACCATTTCCGAGAATGTAGCAGCTTAGAATATCGTCATTCTACAACATTTGAATTATACAATGTGCTTGGTTTATTTAAAGTTTTTGAATTTAACTATGGACCAAATGTCAGTAAGATATTAAATCAGGAACTATTAGAATTATTTATTATTCAGATTTTATCTGGAAATTGTGATCTTCATGGGAAAAATGTCGCCATAATAGAACGACCAGAAATAACTTTTTTTCCTTATTTTGACTTTGGAGGATATAATTTAGCCAACTTTCAACGGTTTACTAATAATGAATTTATTTTAAAATATAAAAAAGGAATTTTCTTGGAAAGTCAAAGACAGACACTTCAAAATTTTTTGACATTTGCAAATAAAAAAGAAATTGAATTGTTGAAAGAATATATAGAAAAATTTCAAACATTAAAAGTAAATAATATTTTTGAAAAGATGGAAACAAATATTGAAAATAGAATACCCAGAAACTTAAAAAAGGATTTAGCTAGAAAATTAGTACACAACTCAAATATTGTAGAAAAACAAATAAAACTTCATCAAAGATAGGTTTTAGAATAACGAATAATTTGATATAATAAAACTTACCAAAGGAGGCTTAAAAAAAGATGAAAGTAATATTACTTCAGGATGTAAAAAAACAAGGGAAAAAAGATGAAATCATTAACGTATCTGATGGATATGCCAATAATTTTTTAATAAAAAATGGTCTTGCTGTTCCCGTAACCGAAGGAAGCAAGAAAATTTTAAATGCGGAATTAGAAGCGCGAAAAAAAGCAGAAGATGCCTTAGTGAAAAGCTATCAAGAAATGGCTGAAATTTTAAAACAAAAAGAATTTACCTTCCAAGTAAAAACTGGCAAAGAAGATCGTGTTTTTGGAAATGTTTCTTCGAAACAAATCAGCGAATCTTTAAAAAAAGAAGGATTTTCTATCGATAAAAAGTGCATCAAGATTTCTTCTCCCATTGATTCATTAGGGACCCATTTAATAAAAATCGAATTACATAAAAAAGTAAGTTTCGACTTAAAAGTAACATTAAAAAAGTAGGTGATGAACATGGCATCAAGAAAAATGCCTCAAAATAATGAAGCGGAAATGAGTGTCTTAGGTGTCGCTTTTTTAAATGATTATGCCATGGAAAAAATCGTCGAAGAAGTCGATACTGACATGTTTTTTAACGAAGCAAATCGTAAAATTTATGAGGCTTTAAAAAGCTTATACAAAGAAAGTACACCGATTGATATTACTACGGTAAAAAACGAATTAGATAAACAAAAGAATCTAAATGCTATTGGTGGAATTGAATATTTAAGTGAAGTTATCGATTCTGTAGCGACCTCAGCTAACTTAGATTATTACATTAAAATTGTGAAAGAAAAAGCGACTCGTAGACGTCTAATTGATACGGCAACCGATATTATTACTGATACTTACGAAGAAACGAATGATTTAACTGCATTGCTAGATCATGCAGAAAAAAATATTTTAAATGTTGTTAAAACTCGAAAAACAAGTGAATTAATTCCCATTAGTACAGCACTTCGCCAAGCACAAGAAAATTTAGAAAACATGGCCAAAAATAAAAGTACGATTACAGGAATTACAACTGGTTTTTATGATTTAGATAAAGCCACAGCAGGTCTTCATGAAGGAGAACTAATTATTATCGCTGCTCGTCCTGGTATGGGAAAAACCGCATTTGCTCTAAATCTAGCTTGTAATGCAGCATTTAGTACCAATAAAGCAGTAGCAATTTTTAACCTAGAAATGTCCGCTGAACAATTAGTAAACCGAATGATTAGCTCTGTAGGTCAAATTGAAGGTGACAAATTAAAAACTGGTATGCTTGGACACAACGACTGGAAACGATATAATGAGGCCTTAAGCGAACTTGCAGAAACCAATATCTATATTGAAGATAATGCTGGAATTACAGCCCCTGAAATACGTGCTAAATGTCGCCGTCTGGCCTCTAGTGAAACCGGATTAGGACTTGTTATTATTGACTACTTGCAGTTAGTAACCACTGGTGGAAGACCTGAATCAAGACAAGTAGAAGTATCCGAAATATCACGTTCCTTTAAAACAATGGCAATGGAATTAAAAGTTCCCGTCATTGCTTTAGCGCAGTTATCACGTAATGCCGAACGAAGAGAATCCAATCAGCCACGTCTTGCAGACTTACGTGAATCAGGTTCTATTGAACAAGATGCCGACTTAGTTTTATTTATTAATCGCCAAGACTATTATGAAAATAAAAGTGCGGATAACAAGCAAAACATTGTTCCAACCGACTTAATTGTAGCCAAGCATCGTCGAGGTGGAACTGGGCTTTACCAATTACTATTTGAAT
>JAAWDB010000018.1 GCA_022793555.1 Bacilli bacterium | reverse complement strand
TTTTTGTTTCTTCTAATTTAATATTAGGATTACTTTTATAAGCTTTTTTATCTCGTTTATTGTGTGATCCAATTTGCGCTAAATCGTTTATAGTCATTATTGGTTGACTTCTAAATATTCCATAATTCATATATATCATTCCTCTCTTTCTTAAAAATTTGCATAATAAAAGATACTAATCAAAGCATCTTTATTTATTTTTATAATCTTCAGGTTTAAGTCCAAAAAAATTATTTTTAGATAAAAATGGTAGTGTTAATAAATTTGGGAATTTTTTGTAATAAGTACATATTCTTATTACTATAAAAATAGGAATTAAAAACCCAAGTTCTGTTAATCTAAAAGTTGTTAAAGAATGATTATATAATAGCAAGAAAACTATAAGAATTATATATATAAACATATATATAACAAAATCATATTGATTTTCAATCCTTTTTAATTTCATAAGATCATACCAAAAATATATTAACAAAATCCCATAACTCCAGTAATACCAAAAATCAAATGGAGTGTTTAAATATCGCTTAAAAAGTACACTAACTAATACACTTACAATATTAAAAATCCAAATATAATTAAATATTATAAATAATTTACTTGGTTTATACTTAGCATTTTTTTCTTTTTTCCTTATAGGCTTTTTCTCGCTACTTATTATTTTTCTTATATCTTGATTTAACTTAACTTTCATTTCTTCATATGATTTTTTTCTGTTATCCATAATAAATTTGGATAATACTTTTTCATTCTCTTTATAAGTTCCACATTCAATTAAGCTATCATTAAATATTTTAAAGAATGAATAATCATCTATATCAATATACTTTTTATATCTTGCATAAAAATCAGTATATATACAATAATGTTTCATAGCAAAAAATAAGATAGAATATATTGGAATTATAAGTAGGGATAGAAGAACATAATTTAAATTATTAAAAGTTCCATTTTCAAACATCGTTGATATTTGTTGAATACATAATAGAATTACAGGAAAACTTATATCTTTAATAGAATCAAAAATACTATTTTCACTTTCTAATAATAAATTAAGATTTGTTTTAAAAAAATCTTGTACAAACAAATATATTGATAATATTAGTACAATAAAAGTTATTTTTTCTTCAAAAAATATTGCTATATAAATATAATATCCTAAAAATAAAATTAAAAACAAGAAACCTGGCAATGTTTTTATCACATTTAAAGATGGATGAAATAAACCTAATACATTTTTTCTAACATCTTTACTTACAAAAAATGCAATTATTATTCCTATAATGATAATCCACATAAATCCTAAATCCTTAAAATCTAATAATCCAAATATTAAGTTAATATAATGCAAAAATCCTTTAAAAATATATTCAAAAAAGTTAATCATACTGCTTCATCCCTGTAAATAATTATAACATCAAAAAAGATACTTTCCTACCAAAGTACCTTAATTTCTTGTATTTACTTATCTTTATAGCCATTCTTTTATTTTTGGATTTTTCAGTATCCTCCATGGCCAGCATCTATTACCACTTTTTTTGGAGCTCTATCACTCATTCGTTCTCACCTCTACCATAAAATATGATAAAAATTAAATTTTGACTCTTTAAATAAAAATGCATAATCAAAAAAAGAAAATATAACCAAAAGCATCAAAATATAAAGAATAAATAAAAAATTATGTAGCTATTCAGAGATTTTTTCTCCCAATTTCACCTCATATTCTTCTCCCAATTTTGACTTTTCTAAAATCTTAGCTGAAATATTTACAGTTCCCTCCTCTAATAATAAAATAATTGTACTTCCACCATATAAAAATTTTCCTTTCTCTTCACCTTTAATAAATTGATATTCCTCATGATTATTCTCAATTTTACCTACCAATAAAGCCCCTACTTCAACTTGCGTAACAACTCCAAAATGCTCTGTTTGCATAACCGTATATTCTCGAGCATTTTCCGTAAAAACAGGCCGATTTTCTAACGCTATAGGACGTACTGTATGAAGATTACCCGAAATATATGTATTTTTACCTTTGTTTCCAGAATCAATATAACAATAACGATGGTAATGATGAACACAGAGTCGAAATACCAAACATGTACCATTCTCATATCTTTTTGCCAAATCATCATTCTTTAATAACGAAGAAACCGAATATTGACTTTGTTTTACAGGAATCACTAAATCTTTTTTTATCTTATAAACGCTTAACAAACCATCACAAGGTGAGATAAAATGATCCTCACTTAAATCTATAGGACGTCGATTTTCACGAATTTTTCTAGTAAAACAATCATTAAAACTTTCAAAATCATCACAATAATAATCATCTACCACAATATGATTTTTTTTAATAAACTTAGGAATTAAAAACTTAGAACACTTACTATCTAAAAATTTTCCCACCATCATAGATATCCATCTACAAGTCAATATTTTTAAGCAAAAACGACCAGGTACTGTCTGATATAAAAAACGCAAACTAAGACTTTCCTCTTTCATTACAAATCTCCACCTTTTTGTAAAAACCTATATGATCTATTATCCTATAATCCTTTAATAAAATATAGAATAATTTTAAAAAGTTTTTTTAAATCAAAAAAAGAAAACACAAAAAGATTCCCAATAAGAATTAATTTCTTCTAAACTTCTTTTCTATTTTCTCAAATATTTGACCAGTATGATACTTTCGAGCGATAAAAAGCCCAACTTCAACTGCCAAAAATCCGCCAATAATATCAATCCAAACATGCTGACGAACAAAAATCGTCGAAAGAAAAACCAAAACAGCAAAAATAAATTGCCCTATCAAATACCAATTACTCACTTTTTTTAATTTTTGACTGCCACGAAAACACATCCAACTCTCCAAACAATGAATAGAGGGAAATAAATTTATTGCAGGATCCAAAAGATAAATAGAATTCACTAAAAAAACAGAAAAACTACTTCCAACAACCAAAGGTCGTTCCATTGTTGTTGGAAAAATAAGAAAACTAATGAAACAAAAAAGCTTAGCAATTAACTCTGCTGACAATATTTCATAACAAACTTGTTTATTTTCACGTGCTATCACAATATAGCCAATAATCCACTGAATATAAGCAAGGATATAAATATAAATAAAACCAGGAATTACTTGAAAATTATCAGACACCAAAAAAGATACATCAAAATGAGAAAGATAATTTGTAATAAATTGCGTTCCATAATAAGTAAAAAAATTCATTGCAACCGCCATTAGTAAAGGAATAAAAGCATATTTAGGCAAAACTTTATTAACCGCCGACTTTACTTTGCCAAAAAGAAGTACTAATCTTTCATTGCAAGAAATATGCACAGAATTCAAACAAAACACCTTCTTTTTTACATAAAAAACTATTCTTCTAAAAGAATAACACGAAAATATCCCTTTAAAAATTACAGTTTTGTAAGAAAAAAGAAATGCTTCTACATTCCTTTTATTAACATTTTCAATAAAGTTATCAACTTATGCCTAGAATCACTATCCAATGTAGTAATTTCCTTAACCAAACTAATAGCCTGATTAAGCTTTGGTATTTTTATTTCTGAAGTATCTTTAATTCCTAATTTATCAAAAATAGAAAAAATAGTATCAATAATTTTTGCTCGTTCATTCTCATCCAAAGAAGCAATAAAATCAATATTACTCTTTTCCAAATTTGCACTACGACTCGTCAAAGTTCCTGGAATAAACATTCCTCCAAAACACTCCCAACTAAGAGGATTATGCTGCCACAAACCAGTAACATTACTTTTGACCACCTGATAACTTGGGGTATGTAAAAGTAACATCCCAATCGTAGAATCCTCTGGAACAAACATCTTTAACTTTCTAGCCATTCGTCCATACGCACTAGTGCCAAACTCTTTTACTCGAAAACCAGGGCCATCAAAATTGTAAATCGTTCGAATTTTTAAACGTAATCGAGAGCTGGACAGCATAGCCGCAGTCATCGCTAAATTCCCCCCTTTAGAATGCCCTCCAACATAAACCTCATTATCAAAAAAACCAATCGTGTCACTCAAATAATCCATCGCCATTCGTTGTGCTGGAACAGGAAAAGTATTACAAAACATAAAATCCTCTTTCCATCCAATCAAAGAAGTATCGGTTCCCTCAAACGCCACATAAACTTTTCCAAAAAATCGTAAAGTATAACCACAAAACTGCTTCTCATCATCCACAACTTTAACATAATGATACATCTTTATATCAGCATACCGTTTTGCGTCACGTAATTGATAAATTAAATCATAAACTTCCCGAATAAACTTAGGACAATTCTTAATATTTTCATCATATTTTCTTAAAAACAATCGTGCTGCATCGGAAAATAAAATAAAGCGACCTTTTTCTTCTGGAATAATTCCTTTAAAATCAGCGTATACAAACTGAGTGAATAACATACTATCCACATCATTAAAAGAAATTTCATCCATAGAAATATCCTTATAATACTTGACATAATCTTTGATAGATGCCATATTCTCACTTCCTAAAAATCATTGTAACACAACTCAAAATGCTTATCAAAAAAAGCTCATCGACAAATCGATGAACTATCCTTCTCTATCTTTTTTTAAATACTCCATAATTTTTCGTTTAGCAACATTCGTTCTACACATACCTAAATACTCTTCTTTTGGTCCTGCAATCGAATCATTCGTTATAATCTTAACAATATCATTATTTTTTAGTTGTCGATCAAAGCTTGCTACGGAAGCATTAACAATTGCCATTTCCATTTTATCTCCAATTTCACTATGAATTTTATAAGCAAAGTCAATTGGCGTACTTCCAAGAGGTAACTCAATAACCTCTCCAAGTGGCGTATATACATAAATCATATTTGTAAAAATATCACTTTTTGCTTCTTCCATAAATTCTTTCGTATTATTAGCATGTTGATTTGCCTCAACCAATGATTTAAAAAATTGAAATTTATTATGCAATTCCTCATTCATAATCACATCTGGTTTATCCCAATAATACGGTAAACCAAGTTCTGCCACTTCATCCATTTCTTCCGTCCGTATCTGAAATTGAATTAAACGACCATTATCTCCAAATACAGAAGTATGTAAACTACGATACATTGTCGTTTTTGGTTTAGCAATCAAATCTTTCAACATCTGATTAAAAGGAGGATACAAAGAATGAATAATACCCAATACTTGATAACAAGTTGGAATATCTGAAACTACTACTTGAATCGCCCAAATATCATGAATTTCTGAAATCTTAAGACCTTCACAAACTCTTTTATAAACCCCATAAATATTTTTTGTTCGATATTGAATACGACAAGAAATTTGATGATTCATCAAAGATTTTTCTACTTGATTTACCATTAAAAGTACATCATCTTTGGAGTCATTTAAATAATCTTCTAATTCATGACTCAAAATACGATATTTCTCATTATCTACATATTTAAAACACAAATCTTCCAATTCATTCTTTATCCGGTAACTTCCCAAATAATAGGCAATAGGAACATAAAAGTCCAAGGTTTCTTGCGCAATTGCTTTTTGACGATCTCCCGCTTTGTACTCAAGAGTTCGCATATTATGTAACCGATCAGCAAGCTTAATTAAAATAATCCGAATATCCTCGGCCATTCCATTTAAAATCTTTCCTTGATTTTCAATAGCTCCCTCTTCTTTAGTAGAAAAAACCACTCCACGAATTTTTGTTACTCCTTCCACTAAACGATAAACTTCTTCTCCAAAATTAGAAATAATATCTTCTTTAGTACACTCCGTATCCTCAATCGTGTCATGCAAAAGTGCCGCACAAATTGTATTCATATCAGCACGGGCAAAAGAAGTTAAGATAAACGCTACCGAAAGAGGATGAACAATATAAGGCTCTCCACTTTTACGCTTTTGATCGCGATGCAAAAAACTGGCATATTGATAAGCACGTTTTACTAATTCCAAATCCTCTGGAATATTATGATAAAGAGCAATCGATGATAACAAATCTTCAATAGTAACAGTACTTAACGCCATAAATCTCACCTCACAAATCTTGAAAAAAGAGTATCAGAAAAAGAATAATATTGTCAATAAAAACTAAAAAAAGATAGTAAATATTTTTTACTATCTAATCCGTACTTGCTTCAGTTAATTTTAACGTGACATCAACTTCACTACCATCACGATATACCGTTAAAGTAACCTCATCTCCAACTTCATGTTGATATAAGCGATACTTCAAATAAGCAATCGATGATACTTCTTCTCCATCAACTTTTATAATGACATCTGCAGCTTTAAGACCACCTTTTTCCGATGGACTTCCTTTTTCCACTTCTGAAATAAAGACACCAGTTGAAACTCCTAAATTTTCAAGTCTTGGATAATAATATTGGCGAGCATCACTCATATTTAGCATCTTTACCCCTAAATAAGGCCGCTCGATTTTTTCACCTTTCATGATTTTATGAGCATATTCCATAGCAGTTTCTACAGGAATAGCAAACCCCATTCCTTCAACTCCTGAATTTACTAACTTAAGCGATGTAATACCAATTACCTCACCATTTGCATTCGCAAGAGGTCCTCCACTATTTCCAGAATTTATGGCAGCATCTGTTTGTAAAACACTCATAACCCAATCACTAACATTTTGATTAGATAAAGAAACACTAACCATTCGATTTTTTCCAGAAATAATTCCTCTAGTAACTGTCCCAGAATAAGTTGTAGCATCAAGCGGAGCTCCTACTGCAAAAACAGTATCTCCAACTCGAATATCCTCACTTGAACCAATGCTAGCAACTTTTACAGAATCATTCGCTTCCATACTCAAAACAGCTATATCTGCATACTTATCACTACCAACTAGTTTTGTCTGTACCGAAGTTCCATCCGTAAATTGAACATAAATATCACTACCACCCTCAATAACATGATGATTCGTTAAAATATAAGCAGTATTACCATCAATTTCATAAACAAATCCAGTTCCAGTCGAATAAAGTTCCTGCTTTTTATAATTTTTTACCACGACAACTGCATCATAAATTTTATCGACAGCCTCGGCAATACCAGTATCCTGAATCGTAACATTTCGAGTTTCTACTGTTTTCTCAACCGTTTCTGTTATAACTTTACCAAACGAAGTTGGGAAAAAATACATCCCTCCAAAAAGACACCCTGCCCCCAATAAGGCGGAAAGAAAACATATAATTCCTGTTTTTAATGTATTATTTTTCATTTCTATAACCTCACAATTTCTTTATAATTGGTTGGAAATCCCATTCGATCTAATACTTTATCTATTTTAATTGTCTTAAGCTTACCAGCCAATAAATTAATTTCATAATCCAAATTTTCCATCATCAAATAAAAATCATCAGCTCGAAGCATTCGTTTTAATATAATAATTAAAGCAAATAAATCATCTTTACCATAAATATATTCACCATCAACTCGAGGTATTTCTAATTGTTGATGAAAATGACTATCCATAATTGGTCGCTGCGCCTTATGCTCATATAAAATATCTTCATGAGCACATAAATTCCGATAATTAGCTAAAATCGGTAGCCAAATTAACAAATTCTCAGCCTTTGCCCGAAAAAATTCCGCTACTGCCCGCTGATCCTCTGCTTTTAGTATAGAATAAAATTCACCAACTATACCAAATGATAAAATTTTTACTACAATCCATAAAGGAATATAACCGTAATGCTCAATATAATGTTGTGTTGCTTGATGTTGTCCACCATTAATCCGGATTTGTCGTTTCAATTTTTTTAACAAATCATTTACTTGGCGCTTTCGATCCGCATCTTTCACAAAATTTTTAGGATTTAAATACTGCTCTTCTCGAATTCCATATTTCATCGACAAATGATAAGCCATAATACTCTTAATATTATTCTCAATAATTAACAAATTACGAAACAAAATATTTCTGATATGCCGATCAAAATAAAATAACGAATATAATTCATTAAACGTTGTTCCAGGAAGAAAAGAGCGTCCATTTTCGGAAAGAAATAAATGACGGTACCCACTTAAGAAGAAATAATTTTCACGAAGAAGAATTTCCTTAGCATACTCCTCATCAGGAATAATTAATCCTTTGCCTTGTAATATACTGATTTGTTCATCTAACGTTTTAAATATTTTTTCCATTACACACGCTCCCCAGTTTAAAGAGATTATACCACAAAGCTCAAGATCATTCTATATTTTTTCCGTGAACCTTATGTTATAATTTGGTGAAAGGTAGGTGAAAAGATGCCCTCAATCGTTACTCATCATCTTTTTAGTGAAGACATTCGGTTAAAAACAAAAGAAAATATTCAAAATGCCCTAAATGATTCACTAGAAATATATCATATCTTTGCTCAAAGTTTCGATAATTTATTTTACTATAACTTATTAACAATTAAAAAAGGCAAAGAAATTCGCCAATTTGGCAATAACGCTCAACGACAAAAAACACAAGCCTATTTTAAAAATATTATTTTAGAAATTAAAGAAAAGAAACTTCAAAAAAATACCGACGTTTTAGCATATCTTTATGGTTCATTAACCCATTATATCCTAGATTCAAACTGTCATCCATTTGTAATATATCATGCTGGTTGGATCGACAAACAAAACAGAAACTACCAATATCGAGGAAATCATGAACAAATTGAAGTCAACATTGACGCCGTTTTATATGAAGAACAAAGAAAATTACCATTATATCAAGCCAAACTTGGAGACATTTTACTCCCTAGGATAAAATTCACAAAAACGCTAAAACAAGTTATCAACACTGTATTTCAAAAAACATTTTCTAAAGAAAATATGGCATCAATTTACGAAAAAAGCACCAACCAAGGGCATTACATTTTAAAATACCTAGTTACCGATCGCTATGGAATAAAGAAAAAAAGTTATCAACTATTCGATGCTCTCTTTCAAAAAAATACTACGAAATATCAAAATTTAAGTTTCTACATCAAAAATCCCGATATTGAATTATTAAATAGAAAACATCAAATTTGGTATAATCCAGTTAACAACCAACTAAAAAGTACGGAATCCTTTGATGACTTATATAATAAATCTTTAAAAGAAGCCCTACTAATTTTTGATTTAACAGACAAAGTTTTACAAGACAAAATAACTTTAGAAGATTATCTTACCGTCTTACAAAATAAATCCTATACCACTGGTCTAGATTGTAATTTAAAAGAAAATTTTCGTTATTTTAAAAACTAAGACTTTGAATTGCATAAGCTAAATAAGAAGCAAACTCTTGTTGATAATCACTAGTTATCAATTTTTCTTTTTCCTGATAATTAGATAAAAAACCACACTCTACCAATACTCCTGGAACTTTTAGCTTAGAATACATGTAAGTAGTGGAAGGAATGGGCTTAATTTCGCGATCACTACCAACTTTTTCATTTAACACCTGTTGTAAATGCCCAGCTATTTCCTTACTCTTTTCATCGTTTTTTAAATAAAAAACTTGCGGACCATAATATTTTTTATTATTAAGTACATTGAGATGGATAGAAATATACAAATCTGTTTTACTTTGATTGATTTTTTTTATTCGCTGATCAAAGTCACTTTTTTTACGATAATAAGCATTAGGACTCCCTAAATCATAATCTCCATCGCGAGTTAAAGATACGAGTGCACCATACTTACCTAACTCACTTTCCAAATATTTTGAAATAGCTAAATTAATATTTTTCTCATATACATCATCAACTACACTTCCCGGATCAACTCCACCATGACCAGGATCAATGTAGATAACTTTTCCACTTAAAGGTAAATGAGCACTAACAACAACTGGTAATGACAAAAGACAAACAAATAAGAAAAAGAAAATAAAAATTATTAAATCATATCGTTTCATAC
>JAAWDB010000017.1 GCA_022793555.1 Bacilli bacterium | reverse complement strand
AGTAATTCTTTGGCTTCTTCTTCATTTAGTCCTTTGGTGGTTAAATAAAATAATTTTTCTTCACTAACTTTTGAGACACTAGCTTCGTGTTCGAGTGTTGAAGTGTTATTTTCTAAAATATTTTTAGGATAAGTATCACTTTTGGAACTCGCGTCCATTAAAATGGTATCACATTTAATTGATGCCGTGGAAAACTCTGCTTTTGAAGTGATTTTTGTAGTCCCACGGTAATTCGCAATTCCTCCATTTTCGGCAATGGATTTGCTAACTATGTTACTTTTGGTGTATTTTCCTAAGTGAATCATTTTAGCGCCAGCATCAAGGTATTGTCCTTTTTTGGCATAGGCAATGCTTATCGAATTACCAACCGAATAGTCACCTTTTAAAATACAAGATGGATATTTCATGGTAATATAGCTACCAATATTGCCGTCGATCCATTCCATTTGACCTGATTCTTCTACGATTGCACGCTTTGTTACTAAGTTATAAACATCGGTTGACCAATTTTGAATGGTCGAGTAACGACATTTGGCATTTTTTCCTACAAATATTTCTACAACACCTGCATGTAAGGAATTTTTAGAATAACTTCTAGCGGTACATCCTTCGATATATGATAATTCAGCACCTTCATCCACGATAATTATGGTTCGTTCAAATTGCCCTAGCGCTTCTGTATCGATACGGAAATAACTTTGAAGAGGACGATCTAGTTTGGTATAGGGAGGAATATAGATAAACGTGCCCCCACTCCATACGGCACCATTTAAAGCTGTGTATTTGTTTTCTTGATAATTTACTAAGGTATTAAAATATTTTTGAAATAGCTCTGGATGTTTTTGTAAAGCTTCATCGGTACTCATAAAAATAATATCGGCGGTTTCTTTTTGGTTATGATAGATGACTTCACTTTCATATTGATTACTTACGCCACCTAAATATTTTTCTTCGGCATCGATAACACCTAAATCACAGAATACCCCTCTAGTACTTTCTTTTACTTTGTTCCAATCATTTTCGACTTTTTCTTCTGTACTTTTATAATATAAAATGCTATTAAAATCAATGTTTAGATTTGGCCCAAAGGAAGGATCATCTAGATTTTGAAAAGCTTTATAAGATTGTAGACGAAAATTGAGCATCCATTCAGGCTCTTTTTTTTTCTTGGATAATTTTTTTATAAATTCTTCGTTTAACTGTTTGTTCATAAAAATCACCTTTTTATTATAACGCAGAAGTGACTCACAAAACAATTGTATTTTTATGGCGAACTTGTTATAATTTTTTATAATACTAGGAGGATGTCATGAACGCAAATTTACAAATAATGAATGACAATATGTTATATTTTAATGAATGGGTTAAGCGTAATGAATCTTGGCAGGGAAAGTTAGAAATTATAGGAAATGACTTAGTTTATCATGGTAGTGTAAATCCAGAAAAGGTTGACATCAGTCATTATTATTTACCACAGATTCTAGAAAATCAAATGTTACGTGAACAAATACAAATCAATAACAAATTACAGGCTGAAGACATTTTTCGTATTATTCGAGTTAATATCTTAGCTGAAGAAGAAAACGAACCTACTTCTTTACAAGATGATCATCTTATTACCAATGTTTTAATGAGACAAGATGATCAGGGGCAATATTTTTTAGTCGTTGAAGATAATTTGGGGAATAAATTTAAAATCACTCAAAATATGGAACTAGTTTTGCAGTTATATCAAAAGTTGCGAAGTCAAAATCCAATAGTTTATTATCAAAAATTTAAAGAAGAAGTGGAGGCTATAAGACATGAATAAAATGTGTTCTATCAAAGATTATGTAGAAGGACAAGGTAATGCTGAAGCCCGTTATTATCGAGAAGTTTTTTCGTATGATGCTTCCTTTTATCAGAATTTTATTTCGTCCCACGCTCAACAAATTTTGGATGAAAGTAAAAAATTAATTGATCAAAATACTTTGAATGGAAATCCTCATGCTCTTAATCTATCGAATTGTATTCAAAAAGCTTCTTATGCCCGAGAACAATTATATAATGATAGAGTTGTTGCCAATGAAAATAAATCGAGAACTTTAAAGCGAAATGAAGAAAGACGGGCCGGATTTATTAATGCGTCCATTTTGTTTTATGCAATTTTAAATATTGGAATTATTATTGCAGTTACTTTAATAATTTTATAAAATTTGGAATGTTTCCTCCAAAAAGCCATATAGTTAACTAGAATGAAGGAGGAATTATGGAAATTTTAAAAGTATCTAGTAAATCAAATCCTAGTAAAGTTGCGGGAGCGATTGCTAATATTTATCGTGAACAAAAAGAAGTTGAAATTCAAACTATTGGAGCTGGTAGCTTAAATCAAGCCATTAAGGCGATTGCTATTGCAAGAGGATTTGTAGCTCCAAGTGGTGAGAATTTAGTTGTTGTTCCTGCTTTTAATGATATTGTTATCAACGGAGAACAAAAAACTGCGATGAAACTTATCGTATTAAACAAATAAAGAACTTTTCTACACGAAAAATTCTTTTTTTATTTTTTCTCCCAACGGGCAAATAGACCACAAGGTAAAACTAGGGAACTAGAAGGCATTTGAATACCTAGTTCATCGCTTATAATATTTCCTTCTCTTTTTTTATTTACTGTTAAATAAAGGATGTTTTCTAAAATTGTTTTCGATAAACCTGTACTATAGGAATTAATAATAAATAGCAATGGGTCATCACTTAATAGTTCAGAACACATTAAAACTAATTCATATAAATCTTTTTCAATGTTCCAAACTTCATTTTTACTTCCTCTCCCAAAACTAGGTGGATCCATTAGGATAATATCATATTTATTTCCTCGACGAATTTCTCTTTTGACAAATTTTATGACATCGTCAATTAAAAAGCGAATTGGTTTATCTTCAAGGAGATTACTTTTGACATTTTCTTTCGCCCAGTCAATCATTCCTCTTGAAGAATCGACATGAACGACTTCTGCCCCCTCTTTTAAGGCAGCAATCGATGCAGCACCTGTATAAGCAAAAAGATTTAAGACCTTTACTTTTCGATTTGCATTTTTTATTGTTTCACGAATTAAATTCCAATTATAGGCTTGTTCTGGAAATAAACCCGTGTGTTTAAAGCCCATTAATTTTAGATTAAATGTAAGGTCTTTATAAGTCACCTGCCAAAAAGGAGGAATTTTTTTATTTTGAATGTTCCACTTTCCGCCCCCTGTATTACTACGTTCATATGTAGCATCAATGTTTTGCCAAGTCTCTGGATTTGTTTTTTTCGTCCATATGATTTGAGGATCTGGTCGGAGAAGTTTTACATTATTCCAATTTTCTAGTTTCATGCCATTTGCCATATCTAAAATTTGATAGTCATAAAAATCATTTACTGTTTTCATTTTTATTCTCCTTTGCTAGAGATAAGATAATGGGATCAACAAATTCTAGTATACCATTAGTGAAAAAGAAAAAGCCAAGCATTAATATTTGAATGTCACTGTTATAATTTAAATTTATTGCAGTTAATATTCCCATTAAAATAAAAATAGCTAAAAAACTAATTTCTAAAATCCATAATTTATTATTGCGATCATTGTAATAATCTGCTTTTTTTAATTTAATTAATGATTGCATGATAATCCAAACAAAAAATAGAATCGCTAAATTTAACGTGGAATCCCCTACTCTTATGATAAAAGCAAGCGAACCAATAAATAGACTAGCAAGTGATGTTAAAATTCCTTCAAAGTCATTGCTATCTTTGGTTAATATAAATTTTCCGGAATATATTATGGAATAGACAAACATTGCCGTCATAAAAGTCGTATTTATATCTTTATAATTCATTAAAGGACAAAGTAATAGCAAACTTCCTAAAAAAATACACAATAATGAAGCTGTAATGTCAACCTTTTGCTTATTCCTCATAACGTATCACGTCCTGTTTATATCTTATAATAGAGTCTTAGTGAAATCAAGCGATTTTATTAACAGACTTTTTAAATACAATATGTATAGATTAAAAACATAGTATTAACTTGATGAAATTTTCAAACCCCATAATTTAAATTACTCTAAGTTTTGATTAAATCTGACTAGACTTCAAAAATTATTCCCTTTTCTTTATTGTAGTCATAAGGAATTCGATAAATTTGATTATCTAAAAAGTTTGTACATTTAGTTCGATGAAAACTCGGAATTTGCAAAGTATACTCTAGTAACTTATTTAGTTCATTAAGTTTTTCTAGTCCGGTACTTTTTAGATAACTAGCTTTTAAACGCTCGATTTCGTTTTTATTTTCTTCATAAATTTTATCCGGTATTATTGTAATGTCTTCTATGTCTCGAAATATTTCATCTACTCTTTTTTGATCATACTTTCCAGGATAACAATTATTTATACTTTTTATTTTTTGCTTTAAATCTTTTAAATAAAACGAATTTTCTAATGCCTGAGCGTTATAAATTTTTTCAATTATTTGGCACTTAGCGTCTTCTTTTAATATTTGATTGTCAAAATTCTTTAAAAACCTCCATGTTAATTCATAAATAAATTTATCGTATACCCCTTTTTTTCCTTCTTTTAATCCTATTTTTGTATCATAAATATAGATATTAGGATTAGAATGATCTATGTTTCTTTTACGATAACATCTTCCCATCCGCTGAAATAAACTATCAGCTGGCGATAAATCCGTATGTAAAATGTCAAAATCAAGGTCTAGACTTGCTTCAACGATTTGTGTACAAACCCAAATGCCATTATTTTTTAATGATAAAATTTGATTTTCTTTTTCTTGACGATCTTTTTTAATAAATTTGCTATGCAATAAATTTACTTTTGTATGGATATTTTTTAATTTATCAAATACTTCTTGAGCCCTGATAACGGTATTGCATATTACCAATACTTTGTGTTTCTTTGCTTGCTCTATGATTAAATCGTATGAAAAATCATAAGGAAGCAATTTAATGCGATGTCTTTTTGATAATTTAGAATCTGAAAATTTCTTTAGTTGATAGCCATTCATCTTTGGTAAGTGTTCATTTAATAAATCTAAAAAAATGGGTGGTAATGTTGCTGTAGTAATGGCGAATTTTCCACCTTCTTGAACCAAGTATTTTAAACCAATGATAATAGATGCAATAATGGTTGAGGAATACATTTGAATTTCGTCGATAATCACTTTAGAATAAGTAAGAGTTGCAAATAATAACTCATGTCCTAAAGCTTTTAGAGGAAACTTAAATAATTGATCAATGGTTAAAATGGTTAAGGAATCTCCTAGCTGTTTAGTGATTTTAAATTTTTCATTAAATTCCGTTTGGTTTTCGTGCCATTCTTTATTTAAAAAATTAAAAGCAGATGAATGCAATAATGACACTTCTTGATAATGATACTTCTTTCTAGCTCGATTATAAATGGCATTTGATGCCACACGAAGAGGTAAGGTGTAAAATGTTTTATCTAAGTTGCTCCATAAAAAAGATGCTTCGGTTTTTCCCATTCCAGTTGGTGCTATCACTATTACATTTTGATTAACATTTTGTTTCATAAATTTTTGTAGAGAATTTAATTCTATGGTTTTTTCAATAGTTTTTAAAAAAGCTCTTCTTTTTTGAATATTAAAACGTTCTAGAACTCCGATGTTAGCGCTTGCAGCATAGTCACATTTTTGAAGTAACCCTTTTAGTTTCGCATAGCTTGGCCAATTAAAATCTTCAAATCCTTGGTTTGGATATGAAAATAATACATATTTTTTATATAAATGAGAGGGTTTCATAGATTTTTCAAAACCAAGTGATACGTTTTGTTTCATGTATTTATCATAATAGGCTTTAACATTATCCCTATTTTCTTCTTTTGCGTGATGATAGTAAACACTAGTTACTAGGTT
>JAAWDB010000016.1 GCA_022793555.1 Bacilli bacterium | reverse complement strand
TACCATTTGGGATATGGAGGAATTGAACAAGCGGTTAGTAGTTTGGTGGAAATTTTAAAAAATGATTATGAAATATCCATTTTGTCTTTTTATCGTCTTTATGATCAACCTGTTTTTTATATTGATCCTTCGGTTCATATCAAGTATTTGTATGAAACAGATGTCCCTTTGAAAGTGAAAAAATATAATCAGTTATTAAAGAAGAAACAAATTGGTAAATTAATCGGTGTCTTGTGGAATGATTATTTTAAAGGTTTTCATCTGATCCATTTTTTTCATGATTTTTATTATAGTATGCAAATTTATTTTTTGGGGGGAAGGTTTCGTCGTTTAAAAAAGCATTTAAAAAATAGTGAGGCGGAAATACATATTTCGACTCGTTATGAGATTAGCGGTTATTTAAGTAAGTATGGAAGAAAAGAATCTTTGAAAGTGGGATGGGAGCATAATCATCATCATGGAAATGAAAAATATAAAAACTCTGTTGCTTTAGGAAATGCGAATTTAGATTATTTGGTTTTGGTTTCTCGAATGCTTACTAAAGATTATCAAAAAGAGCTTGCCTTAAAACGTTGTCGTCCCGTTTATATTCCTAATATGATTACTCACGACTTAGATTTTGTGAGTGATTATAAAGAGCCAAGGATTTTAATGGTCGGGCGACTTGAAGCAGAAAAGGGTCTATTTGATGCATTAGAAGTAGCTAAACGTATGCAAGAACGCCAGATAGCATTTCATTTAGATATAGTGGGGGATGGACCTTTACGAGCTGATTTGGAGAAAAATATTTTTGAACGAAATTTGGAAAATTATGTGACGATTCATGGATTTCAGAATCATGAGTATATAGGACAGTTATATCGACATGCTTCATTGAATTTAATGACTTCGTTTACGGAATCTTTTGGACTTGTGCTTTTAGAGGCTATGAATGCAGGGATTCCTTGTGTGGCGTTTTCTTCGGCGGAAGGTGCTTGTGAGTTAATCCAAAATGATTATAATGGATATTTAATTATGGAACGTAATGTAGATGAGATGGTGAATCAAGTGGTATTACTTCTTGAAAATCGAGAAAAGTTAGCGATTTTAGGAGAAAATGCAAAATTGTATTCTAAGAATTTTTTACCGCATTCTATTAAAGCAATGTGGATGCAAATGTTGAACGGAGGAAAGTGATGAAAAAACGGGTTTTATTTATTGCAAGTGCTGGAGGGCATTTGTCAGAGTTGCTTGCTTTAAAACCAATGATGAAGGATTATGATTCGTTTTTGATGACTGAGAAAACGAAATCTAGTGAAGCATTAGTGAAAGAGTATGATAAAAGATTAGGATTCTTACTTTATGGGACAATGGCTCATCCGATTCGTTATCCGTTTAAGTTACTTGGCAATTGTTTTATTTCATTATATTATTATTTGAAATTTCGTCCGCAAGTAGTGATTACGACGGGAGTGCAATCGGCAGGACCAATGTGTTGTATTGCTAAAATTATGGGAAGTAAAGTAATTTATATTGAGTCATTCGCTAATATTGAAACGAAGACGGCATCCGGGCGAATTATTTATCATTTTGCCGATCGCTTTATTGTGCAGTGGAAATCAATGCAGAAATTGTATCCCAAATCGACGTTTGGGGGGTGGATATATTAATGATTTTAGTAGCTTTAGGAACGCAAGATCGAGAGTTTACGCGTCTTTTAGATGCGGTGGAGAAACAAATTAAACTGGGAAATATCAAAGAAAAGGTTATTGTTCAGGCAGGAGAAACGAAGTATCAATCTGATTATATGGAAATATTTGATTTAATTCCAAGTCGTGAATTTACCAAGTTATTAGAAGAGTGTCGTTTATTAATTACGCATGGTGGTGTCGGAACGATTATTGATGGTTTAAATCATCATAAAAAAATCATTGCTGCAGCACGATTATGTGAATATGGGGAACATAAAAATAATCATCAAAAGCAGATTATTTCAGAATTTACGAAGAAACAGTATATTTTAGAACTGGATGATTTTGAGCATCTGGATGAAAAATTAAAAGAGATTGAAGATTTTAAACCCAAAGCGTATGAGAGTAATACAATGAATTTTATTCATGATTTAGAAAGTTATATTGATGAAGAATTAAAGGATCATCGTGGCGATCATTTAAGAAAGTTTATGATTTATGGCTTTTTTGTTTTTTTAGGAATTTTACTTCAGCTAGGTTTTGTCGCGATTTTTTCTTCATTTTTAGATTTTTACCAGAGTGTATATGTCTCATTTTTCCTTTTAATTATCTATCGTTTGGTTATGCATTGTTTATTTTTTCCAGGAAAACTTCATTTTTGGGAAGAGGCTTGTTTTTTTATATTATTAATTGCTCAGCTATTTTTGGTGTTTTTCTTTCCATCCATTTTTTTACCTAAATATTATTGGCGCTTATTTCTTTTATTTGGAGCAAGTGGCTTTATTTCTTATTTTCTTTCTTTATTATTTCCAAATCCGGATGGTGAATAATTCTTCTGTTTTTTTTGTAATTCGGTTATAATAATGGTAGAAAGAGGTATTTTTTATGGGGTATACAGTTAATGGTCATGCTGTTTGGTTCATTTTACTTATTACGTTTTTAACAAGTTTTTTGTTAGTTCCATTTGTAAAGAAGTTAGCGTTTCATATTGATGCCGTGGATTATCCTAATCATCGACGGATTAATAAGGTGCCAATGCCCGATTTAGGGGGACTAGCAGTATTCTTTTCTTTCTTGTTCGGATTCATGTTATTTGGGCAAGGAAATGTGCAAATGATCTCAATATTAATGGCGTCATTTTTAATGATTATGATGGGACTTTGCGATGATATTAGACCCCTCGGAGCAAAATGGCAGTTTTTAGCTCAGATGGCGGCGGCGGCTATTTTGGTGTTTTATGGTCATATTACTCTTGATGAAGTTTCGATTTTAGGAGTTAATTTGGTGTTTAGTGCTCCATGGAATTATTTGATTACAGTATTTTTTGTGGTAGCAGTGATTAATGTGATTAATTTATCCGATGGTCTTGATGGGTTATGTTCGGGGATTAGTGCGATTTATTTTGCAACAATTTCTTTTATTGCATTATTTATTACAAAAGTTTCTGGATTTGATATTATTTTATCTTTGTTAATGTGTGGTAGTATTTTAGGATTTTTGGTGCATAATTTTCCACCAGCTAAGATTTATCTTGGGGATACAGGAAGTAATTTTATTGGACTTATTGTGGCAGTAACCGCATTATTAGGATTTAAAACGGCAACGTTTACATCATTAATTATTCCGTTAGTGGTGTTAGCAACGCCGATACTTGATGTTGCATTCTCAATTATTCGCAGAGGACTTCAGAAAAAGAATCCTTTTACTACTCCAGATCGTGACCATTTTCATCATCAACTATTAAAAATGCAGTTTTCTACGAAATCGTCTTTGCTAATTATTTATGCAATTAATATTTTGTTTGCTTTAGTATCGATTTTGTATGCTGCAGGAGATACGGCTTATGCGATGGCGCTTTATGTATGCTTAATGATTTTATTTTTATTTATTGTATTAAAAACAGATATTTTGTTT
>JAAWDB010000015.1 GCA_022793555.1 Bacilli bacterium | reverse complement strand
GTAATCGAGTAATTAAGCTGGTAACACTTAGTTGCTTTCTTGAAAGAGAAATCGCCCTCGGGTAACCAAAGGTAGAAAGTAGAGAAATTCAACTCGACCTAAGCCGTAAAATTAATTTATAATTTACCACAACCAAAACCATTGTAGCTAAAAGGTTCTTAAAAAGAATCTTTTTTCATGCTAAAATAATAATAGGAGGAATTATGAAACATTGGCCATTAAAAGTATTTTGTTTATCTTTTCTTTTAGCAGCTATTTTTAGTGCTTTAACAAGTTTTTGTAGCGATATGAATGTCATAATTTTATTAGTCATAATGATACTAGTAATCTTTGTTGGTATCCTTTTTGATATGATAGGAGTCGCTGCACTAACAAGTAAAGAAGCAAGTTTTCATGCGATGTCATCGAAAAAAATAAGCGGTGCCAAGGAAGCTATTTCCTTATTAAAAAATGGAAACGTAGTATCAAGTGTTTGTAATGATGTAATTGGTGATATTTGTGGCATTGTAAGTGGATCTCTTGGAGCAGTTTTAACAACCTATATAACCTTAAAATTAAAGGCAAATGCTATTTGGGTAACTGTTTTAGTAACTTCTTTAATATCTGCATTGACAGTAGGTGGAAAAGCAATAGGTAAACAAATTGCAATGAAAAAAAGTGATAACCTAGTGTTCTTCGCTGGAAAAATAAAACATATACTTCATATGAAATAGGTGATTTTTATGATAGGATTGATTGATTCAGGTATTGGTGGAGCAACAGTATTAAAAGAAATACGAAAAGTCATTCCCAAAGCCCACTATTTATATTATAGCGATTCTCTAAATAATCCATATGGCGAAAAAACGGAAGAAGAAATATATATAATCGTTAAAAATATAGTAGATTTTTTATTACTAAAAGGCTGTAAAATTATTGTTTTAGCATGTAATACAGCTAGTGGAGTATGTGTTGAGCGATTAAGACAAGATTACAAAGACACAACTTTTCTTGCTATTGAGCCTGCGATAAAAATAGTAAGTGATCAAAAAGAAACTGGTTTAACACTAGTTTTAGCAACGCCAAGAACATTACAAACAAAGAAATTTTTAGATAATTATCAAAAATATAAACCCATAAATTGCGAGTTAGTTCCATGCACTGGGTTAGCGGCTTTAATTGAAGAAGATAAAGACGTAGAAATTACAAATTATATTAAAAATATTCATGATAAATATCCAGATGCAGAAAATTTTGTTTTAGGGTGTACTCACTATCCTTTAATTCAAGATAAAATTAAAGATAGTTTCCCTAACGCCAAGTTTTATGATGGAAGTAAAGGCTTAAGCGAGGAACTAGAAAGAAAATTGAAAAATGAAGGAAATGAATCGCAAAAAGAAAAAATAGAATTTTACGATTCTTCAAATAGCGAACTAAAAAAGGAACGTTTTTTTAAATTCTTATTAAAATAGTTTTTTAAGACACTGCGAAAATAAGTATTTATCTCTTGCAACAAGGAATAAATATGGTATAATACATTAGAAATGAAATTACTATGCCTCAAAAGAGGTATGGCGAAAGGAGATTGATTATGAGAGCAAACATTCATCCAGAAATGAAAGAAGTAGAAGTAAAATGTGCTTGTGGTGCTTCATTTAAAACAATGTCTACCAAAGATAAAATTGATGTTGAGATTTGTAACGAATGTCATCCATTCTATACAGGAAAACAAGGAAATTCAAAAAGAACTGGTAATATTGAAAAGTTTAACCGTAAATATAATTTAAACCAAAAAGCTGAATAAGCTTTTTTTTTGGTATTTAATAAAAAACTAAGGTCTATTTTCGATTTTATGACTTCGTGGTATAATGAAATTGGAGTGTTATATGAAAAAAATAAAATATATTATTAAACGAATTGTTCATATGGATTTTGGTAATTTCTTTCATGTCATTAACGATGTCCATAAAAAATCAAAGAAGAATCAACTATCCATTTTTTTTGATATGATTTATTGTGGATTTAAATATCAAGCAGGGTACATGGATTATGCATTATTTGAAATGTATAAAATGAACAAATACGAACGAAATACGGTTATTACTAGAGGCATCAATAATAACTTTATGGTAAAATACAACGATCCGAAATTCATTCATATTTTTCACAACAAAGTAGAGTTTAACAAACATTTCGACAAATATTTAAACCGAGATTGGTTAGAATTAGATGGAAAAAATAAAAATGAATTTGCTAGTTTTTGCTTAAAACATCATCAAATTATCGTAAAACCCGTAGGTGCTCAATGTGGTAAAGATATTGAAAAAATAGACGTTTCTGAACGTAAATTAAAAGACTTATACGAAGAATTAATTGAAAATAAGCAAACACTGATTGAAGAAGTTGCTCATCAATGTAAAAAAATAAATGATTTACATCCTGATAGTATCAATACGCTTCGAGTAGTAACCTTACTAGGAAGTGTTGTTGCATGTTATCTAAGAATTGGCAATGATCATAATCCAGTTGATAATTTTAATCACGGTGGATTAGTGGCACCAGTTGAATTAGAAACGGGTAAAATTATTTATCCAGCCATTAATAAAGCTGGAGAGTTGTATGAGGATCACCCTTTAACGAAAAAGCCAATCAAAGGCCTAGAAATCCCAAGATTTAATGAAGTAATTGAACTTTGTGAAAATGCAGCATTAGAAATACCACAAGTGGGTTATGTTGGTTGGGATGTTTGTGTGGGCAAAGATAAATGCTTTTTTATCGAAGCCAACGAATTTCCAGGTCATGATATTTATGGTTTGCCACCACATCGAAAAAATAATACTGGGCTTCTTCCTCTTTTTAAAGAAGCTGAAGAAAGGAAATTTGAAGAATGAAAATATTTATGGGAGCCGATCATCAAGGCGTTGAAATAAGAAATGTTTTAGAAGAATACTTAAAAGAAAAAGGTTTAGAAGTAGAAATTTCTAATATTCCTAATCACCCTTTAGATGATTATCCAGATTTTGCTTTTGATGTATGTAAAAAAGTATTAGATAATGCTAATGCCTTAGGAATCCTTATTTGTGGCAATGGTATCGGTATTAGTATTGCTGCAAATAAAGTAAAAGGGATAAGATGTGCTAGAGTATTAAATAGTGATGATGCTTTTAAAGCTAGAAATCATAATGGAGCCAATGTCATAGCTTTGGGAGGATTATCCGACGAAACTGCCAAAGAAATCGTAGATATGTTTGTTACTACCAAAAATCCTTCCGAAGAACGACACTTAAAAAGGATAAACAAAATAAGTTTTTACGAAAGTAACGAAGATAGTGAATATTAAAGTATATTTATATGTCTTTTTTGTCATGCTTAGTGCATATGCTTTAACAGGAGTTAATTTTGACAAATGGATGAAGACAAATAAAATCTGGGAATCAAGAATCTTAGTAATGGTCTTAAGTATTATTATGGGATATCTTTTAACCAATTTTACCTTTGACTTTTTAAATTCATGTCGCATTCTTTAAGGAGCACTTATGAAAAATAAAATTTTATGTGGTGTAATCGTTAGTTTAAGTATTGTATTATTAATTGAAGTTAGTTTTAAGAAGAAAACTAACTTTTCTTTTGATGGTGAAACTCATGAAGAAATTAAAAATGAGCCAAAAGAAGAATCGCAAGAAAAAATAATTCGTGTCTATGATCCGACAACCACAAAAATCGAAAATATGAATTTAGAAGATTATATTATTGGTGTCGTTGCTGCAGAAATGCCAGCGTCCTTTGAAATAGAAGCATTAAAAGCACAAGCCATCGCTGCCAGAACTTTTGCAACTTATAAAATGGAGCATCGTTCCGAATCTTATGATATTATCATCGGTGTTGCCGATCAAGCCTACAATACACCCGAACAAATGCAAAACAAATGGGGAGCTGATTATGAAAAAAACTATGATAAAATTAAAACCGCTGTCCAGGAAACAAAAGGAGATATTATGACGTATCAAGGACAAACTATTGAATCATTCTATTTTTCAATGAGTAATGGTCAAACAGAAAACTGTGAATTAGTTTTCCAAGAGGCATTACCTTATTTAACCAGTGTAGATTCTAATTGGGATAACGAATCATTACAAAATTACGAAGTTACCAAAGAATTCTCAAAACAAGACTTTTGTAATCTATTAAATATATCTTGTGAAGAAATAAATATTAGTGATATCAATCGTACTAGCACAGGACGCATAAATACATTAAGGATAAATGGCAATCTTATGAAAGGAACCGATGTTCGAAAAAAACTAAGTCTTCGTTCTACCGATTTTGATATTACGATCGAAAATAGCGTAAAAATTACCACCAGAGGAAGTGGACATGGCGTGGGAATGAGCCAATATGGTGCGAATGGCATGGCCAAAGAAGGTAAAACTTATCAAGAAATTTTAACCCACTATTATCAAAATATTGAATTTTCAAAAATATAACTGTATAAAATTGGTAGACATGGTCAAACTAGGTGTAGGAAGGTGAGACCATGAAAAAAAGAAAATTAAAAGGATTTGTATTACCAAGTATTTATGGATTAGTAGTTTTTTGTTTATTTGCTACCGTATATTTTTTAAACAATAGTTTAAATTTTACGGCCCCTGAATTAAATCAGAATGACAACTCTGTAACCGTTAATGTGGATAACCAAGAAAACAGTGATATCTATGTAGTAAGTCCCGTTCCTGAAAAACCAATTATCCCTTTTACCAAAGACGGTGTAACAATTAGTAAAAGTTTTTATAACTTTGAAGATGACGCAGAAAAACAACAAAACTCTTTAATCTATTATGAAAATACCTATATGCAAAATACAGGAGTGTTGTATAGTAGTGATGAATCATTTGATGTTTTAGCAAGTGTAGATGGTACAGTAAAAGATGTCAAAGAAGATGAAATTCTAGGTTCTGTAGTGACAGTAGAATATAATTCTAACGTAACGGTTATTTATTATAGCTTAAGTGATGTTAAAGTAACTACTGGAATGAACGTAAAAACTAACGATATTATTGGAACCAGTGGTGCGAACAAATTAGAAAATGAAAAACAGAATTGTCTATTATTTGAAGTATATATTAATGGTAATTTAGTAAATCCAATTGATTTCTTTGAAATGAAATTAGAAGACTTAAATAAATAAAAAACTCACCTCTTATCCACAAACAATAAGAGGTGATTCACTTTCTAAAACAAAAATGAGGGATTCTATGAAAAATAAAATAATCATATATCTAGCAGACGATAATATCCATTGTTTTATGAAAAAAGAAAATCGATTTATTACTTATAATTTATTACCAAAAACCATCCAATACGGTAAAATTATTCATCGACCTAAATTTCAAAAACAGTTAAGCACATTTTTAAAAAAACAAAAAATAATAAAACGATTTCGTCGCAATATTATTTATTTTATTACTCCTCCCACTTTTGAAGAAGTAGATAAAGAAATTATCCAATTAATTTTTGATGAATTACCTATTGATGAAATAAAGTTTATTAAAGAAAAAAATCTATATCAATTATCCAAAAATACGCTATGGATTAATATACATTCTAATTATGCTTATTTTACTTACTTGCAAAAGAATGAAAAAATTACTTTAACTTGGAATAAGAAAATCAATTTTTCCCTTGAAGAATTTATCAAGCGGTTATTAAAAAATGAACAATCAATAAAAAAGATAATCTTAATTGGATCGAATAAAAACATACCTTTAATGGCCAAAGAGTATGAAAATCTATTCGAAAAAAGAATTTTATATTACGAAAATTACGACAAATATTTACTAAATCAAACAAATTGGCACAATTTTCCATAAATTGTGTTTTTTGTATGGTCTATTTTAAAATATATGATATAATTGCAATTAGTAAACAAAAGGATAGGTGATGAGTTTGACAAGTTTTATCGTGGTTGAAGATGATAAAAAGACCCAAGAAACAATCAAAGACGTATTAAGAAGAGTAATCATTAGTAGGGATAATACGATTAATATCAAATATTTCACAAAATATACAAGTGAACTAAAAAGGATTATAGATGACAATTCTACAAGAAAAGTGTATATTATGGATATCGAATTAGAAACGAAAACTAGTGGGATTGAAATTGCTAAAATGATTCGAGAAAAAGATTGGGAAAGTGAAATCATTTTCATAACCTCTCACGACAAAATGTTTGAGACAGTTTATCGTAGTGTTTACCAAGTATTTAATTTTATTGAAAAATTTTATAATATGGAACAGCGATTAGAAAAAGACATTGAACTTATTTTTCAAAAAAACTTCGATAATAAGATGTTAAGCATATCGAACAGAAATGTTGATTTACAAATTTTTTATCGGGCAATTACACACATTACGAGAGATAAAGAAGAAAGAAAAGTTCTGGTTCATACTGATACAAATGTTTTTAAGCTTAATATGAATCTAAACGATATTGTAAAATTATTAGATGAACGATTTATTCAGGTTCATCGAAGTTGTATTGCAAATCATCAAAGAGTTCACGAATGGAATTGGACCAAAAATTATTTTTTATTAGATAATGGTGGGAAAGTAGAATATCTTTCAAAGAAATATAAAAAAGAGGTAGAAAAAATATGTCAAACATCATAATTTATTTTATATTAGCATGCATAATGCAATTAACTGTAGTTTTAGGATTTAAACTAATAAGTGATTTTAATAAAAAAATTAATTTAAAATTTATATTTTTAATAATACCTTTTGGTTTAATCATGACAGTGGAAAATTACTATAATTTATCGATATTAAATATGATAACGTCTTTAATAACTTATTTTATTCTATATCATTTAATCTATCGCTGTGAAATAAAAGAAACTATTTTTTATGGCTCAGTCATCTGTTTAATTGGTATGTTAATAGATATTTTAGTAATGACACTATCAACCGTTATACCATTTTATTTATTAGATCTTGATATAGCAACAATAAGATACATCGATACTATTTTTATGCAAATTATTATGTTATTAATTTTTAATTCCAAATATTTAAAAAAAGGATTAAAGAAAATATATAATAGTATTAAAAAAATAAAATATCCATATTTATCCTATTTATTGGTAATGATCGTATTAATATCTATGGGATTAACAACCTTAAACATAATTCAAAAATATAGTTTTGAATCAATAAGTATTTCATATTTAATCTTAATATTATCTTTAATAATACTAATAATTTCTTTTTTGTATCATGAATTTAATAATATACAATTAAAAATAATAAATGCGAATTTAATCAAAAATAATGAGTTTTATTTAAATGTCGTTGCAGATTATCGAATTTTAAAACATAATATCATTCATCAATTAAATGGTGTAAAAAGTGTAGCCAATTCTAAAGCTCAAGTCCTTATAGAGGATTTAATTAATGAATATAATTCTAATTTTAAAAATGTTCAGTTAGTAACTAAGATGCCAATAGGAATAAGTGGTATAGTTTATGAGAAGATATATAAATTTGACTGTAAAGAGATCCGTTTAGGAATTGATAATTATATTGAAAGTGATATTTTTGAAAATTTAACACCTAGAAGTTATAATTTATTGTGCGAAGCATTAGGAATTTTATTAGACAATGCTTTAGAATCTTCCCAGAAAAGTAAAGAAAAAATTGTTATGATTGATATGAAAGAGACTGAAGAATTTTATCAAATCAAAGTAATAAATACTTTTAAAGAAATGTTAGACATAGATAAAATTGGAACAATGAAATATACAACAAAATTAAATGGCCATGGAGTAGGTCTATTCTCACTTATTGGTCGTAAGAAATTAAAGATTAAAACATCAATCATAAATGACTTATTTTTTAATGAAATACTTATCGAAAAAAAATAAAAAGATCATATGGCCGTGATCTTTTTTTAAAATTATAAAATTTCTTCAGGACAAACTGGTTCTTCCCAAATCCATCCAACACAAGCAACGCTACCAGTATTAGCAACTTTAGAAGCAGTGTCAGATAGTAAGTTAGCTAAAAAGTTCATGAACAATCCTCCTTTAATCGTATTTGTTTAAATCTATATCAATAATTTAAACCATGTTTTTCATAATATAATTTGTAATTATCAAAAGGTGT
>JAAWDB010000014.1 GCA_022793555.1 Bacilli bacterium | reverse complement strand
TTATTAGAGTTTATTTACTTAATAGCAGCCATTGTCTTATTTGCTAAAATATTTGAAAAAAGATATATTAATGCTGAAATTGTTGAATCAGAAAAAACAACTCCTGCACCTCCAAAAAAGAAAGAAAAAAATGTAAAAGAATCTAAAGTTGAAAAAGTTGTAATAGAAAAAGAACCAAAAAAGGGGATTATCGATCTTTTAGCAAACATGTGCATTTGGTTTATCAAGTTTGTAGCCTTTTGGATACTAGTTGGTATCGGTTTCTATATCCTAGGTATGTCCATATGCGTTGGAATAGGTCTTTACTTTCTCATTCGAGGAGTTGCCTACTATGGAATATATTTTGCCCTCTTAATGTTATTGATTTTAGGAATTTTAGCCTTTATTATTTTATTTAACTTTATTGCTAATAAAAGAAATAATCTAAAATTTTTGTTAATATCTTTTTTAGCAAGCTTTGTTATTTTAGGAATAAGTTTTAGTGCTTCCTCTTTTGAAATCACCAAAACAGAATTTATCAATGACATGCCTGCCACTTATCAAAAAGAGACTTTAACTGAAATCTTAACATTTAAAGATGATTATTATATTGATCATTATGTTAATTTTGAAATCGATGAAACTCTCCAAGATGAAATAAAATTTGAATACATTTATTTTCCAGAATATTACAAAATAAAACCAAACATTAAAATATATGGTAACAGTATTTCTGTGGATTATAGTTTTTTGAATCAAACATGGAATGTCAAAATTTTGGATGATATCATTGACAATTTAAAAGATCATAAACTATATAATTATGATTTATCACCGCGAATTACAGTTTACACTAGCAGTGCTAATATTACTAGCTTAAAAGAAAATCGTCGTCGTGCAAATGAACAAGAAAGGTACCAAAATAATCGTTATCGTTTCTGTCAAGAAATAATGTGGAATAAAACAAAAGACTCAGAAATTTATGAGTACTGTCATGACTTACTAGAATTGGAAGACGATGAATTAGAAGATCACCATTAGATCTTCTTTTTTTGACGATATAATAAAAAAATTGTGGTAAAATAAAAAAGAGGGTAAAAAATATGGATGAAAAAATAAGTATGCTAGAGCGATATGGTGAGATATTAACCAATAAAACTTATCTCACTGATCCCGCCATTGCTAGAGATGAAGAAATAAAACAATGTATATTAACTCTTTTGACACCAGAAAAAAGTGCTTTGTTAGTTGGTAAACCTGGAATCGGTAAAACCGCTATCGTTGAAGGATTGGCTTATCGAATTCAAAATAATTTAGTACCTGAAGCATTAAAAAAATGGGAAATCGTTAAAATTAACATTACAAGTTTACTGGGTACTACAATTAGTGAAGGTCAAAAAGAAAATCGTATCGATTTATTAGTTAAAGAATTAAATGAGAAAGAAAAGACAATATTATTTATTGATGAAACTCATGTATTAGTCAATAAAAACACTAGTGAAAATGGCGGAATTGATTTTGCAAATATGCTAAAAGCAGGATTAGACCGAGGAACGATTAAAATGATAGGTGCCACAACAACCGAAGAATACGAAACTTATATTTTACGAGATCGGGCTTTCTTAAGAAGATTCCAAAAAATCGATGTCATAGAAAGTAGTAAAGAAAATACGGTAAAAATACTCATGGGAACTTATCCAAAATTAGAAAAACAACTTGGCGTAAAATTGGATTACACTGATTTTATTAAAGAAAAAATTATGGCTTTTATTGTAGAAATGACCGACGAATATAAAAGAGTTTATGAAATTGCAAGTCGCTATCCTGATATTTGTTTAACTATTCTTGCCAATGCCTTTACTTATGCTCTTTATGAAAATTCCGATCGAGTTAAGATAAAGCACATTTACAAAGCCATTTGTAATGCTAGAAATGTTTATGAAGATGTAAAGAAAAAAGAAATAGAACGCTTTAAAATTGAGTTTGCTGATATCATCGCTGAAGAGAATGTAAATTTAGATGAAGTAGAATAGAAAGAGGTTTTTTATGGAAAGAAAAATTAAAGTATTTCAAATCGGATGTGGAAAGATGAGTAAATTTATTTTTCGCTATGCCACTGAAAAAAATTGTGAAATAGTTGGAGCTGTAGATTGTAATCCGAAAATGATTGGTCAAAGCATTAATACTATTGTAGAAAATATAAATCCGAAAATTACGATTGAAGATGATAAAAAATTAGAAGAGCTACTTATTCAAAGTAAGCCAGATATTGCAATTATTACTACGATGAGTACGTTAAATGATTTAGCAAATACCCTAAGAATTTGTGCAAAGTGTGGAGTAAATACCATTACAACTTGTGAAGAAGCTTTTTTTAGTGAAAACTCAAACCCAACACTTCATGAAGAAATTAACCGTTTAGCCAAAGCTACCAATTGTACAATTACAGGAGCAGGATATCAAGATATTTTTTGGGGAAATTTAATTTCTACCATTGCTTCTTCAACTCATAAAATTACTAAAATAAAAGGAAGTTCTAGCTATAATGTTGAAGATTATGGTATTGCTCTTGCGGATGCACATGGCGCAGGATTCACGATAGAAAAATTTGAAAATGATATTGCATCTTTAGACAACATTTCAAGTACAGAGCGAGAAAAGCTAATTCAAAATCGTAAGTTTATGGCCAGTTATATGTGGAATGTTGTAGGATGGCTTGCCGATAAATTAGGATTTACCATTACCGAAATGGATCAAAAATGTCTTCCAATCATCGCCGACAATGACTTAGAATCGAATACTTTAAATATGACTGTTCAAAAAGGATTGGTAAGAGGTATGAGTGCAGTAGTAACAGCCCATACTAAAGAAGGCGTCGAAATTGAAGCAGAGTGTATTGGAAAAATTTATACCAAAGAAGAATGTGATAAAAACGAATGGTCAATTCTTGGTGAGCCAGATACTACGATTGTCGTAAATCGTCCCGCTACTTCTGAGTTAACTTGTGCAGATATAGTTAATCGAATTCCTGATGTGATTAATGCTCCAAGCGGTTTTATTCCAACAAGTCGTCTAACAGATCCAAAGTATCGTCTAAAAAATTTAAATGAATATGTCGAAAAAGAACAATAAAATCCATTGTTCTTTTTTGATATTTGATTTACAATGAAATAGTAAGGTGAATAAAAAATGAGTAATAAAAAGAAAATAGTAGTATTTTTTCTACCGATTATTTTCATCATGATTTTTTCTTTTGCATTTTATAAAGATTTTCATCTCAAATACTTTCAAAAATCATTAGAAATAGAAGTTGGAACACCTTTTTTGCTTAAAGAATTTGAAGTATGTTATGGTAATTTTTTTCATTGCAAAGAAGCAAGTTTTAAAATGGTAAGTGAAGAAATTGATACAACGAAACTAGGAAATTATCAAATTAAATATAAATTATCATATCAAAACAAAGAAAAAGAAATTAGTCAAGAAATAGATATTGTAGATCATACTCCGCCAATTTTAGAAATCGAAAACGAAGAATTGACAGTATGTCCGAACGGAAACATTTTAAATTTAGTAAAAAAAGCCACAGATAATTTAGATGGAGATATCACCGAGCGTATAACACATTATATTGAAGAAAATGAAGTAGTTTTTGAAGTATCTGATATGGTAGGTAACAAAACGGAAAAAAGAATTCGTGCCAAAAATGACGAACAATTTCCAGAAATAAAATTAAATGGGGAAAAATTTCTAAATGTTAAACAAAATACTGATTATCAAGAACTTGGTGCCACAGCCACTGACAACTGTGATGGAAATATTACTTCAAACATTGTTATAGAAGGTGAAGTAAATACCCAAGTCTTAGGAGAGTATCACATCACTTATCAATTACAAGATAGTAATGGTAATGTAAGTAAAACAGAACGAATTATAACTGTACAAGAAGAAAAAAAATATGTTGGACCAACTGGTAAAAATATATACTTAACATTCGATGATGGACCAGGGCCTTATACAGAAAAACTACTAGATATATTAAAAAAATATGAAGTAAAAGCAACCTTCTTTGTTACCAATCAAGGATTAACGAAAGGATACGATCATGTTATTAATCGTGCTTACAATGAAGGACATACGATTGGACTACACACCTATAGTCATGATTATAAAACTATTTATCAAAATGAAGAAGCTTATTTTAATGATTTATTAGAAATTCAAAATAAAGTAAAAAATATCACTGGATTTGAATCAAAAATAATCCGCTTTCCTGGCGGAAGTTCTAACACAATTAGTAAATTTAATCCTGGAATTATGTCTCGTTTAACAAAAGAAGTAGAGAGAAGAGGATTTCGATATTTTGATTGGAATCTAGATAGTGATGATGCAGGAAGAGCTAAAAACTCTGCTGCGGTAACAGCTAATGTAATCAAGGGGATTGGCATGGGAAATCATTATGTAATATTACAACATGATATAAAAAAATATAGTGTAGAAGCGGTAGAAAGTATCATTCAATATGGCTTAGCACACGGATTTCAATTTCGAGCTTTGACAATGGATTCACCAAATACTCATCATCGCATTAATAATTAAAAGGCTTCTAGACCAGAAACCTTTTTTATTTATTAATCGCTTTTAGAATTAAAATGAGAGAAACCGCAAGTAAAATAGCTCCTACAAATAGATAAATCATCGCTTCACTAAAATACTGTGCTAAAAAAGAATAAATAACATTCCAAGTATCTCCTAAAAGTTCTTTCACAGTAGCTACAAGATCACTAAAAATAGAATGAAGTCCATCGCCAAAAAATGTAAGAAACATTTTACCACTTACCTTTCAAAATAATTATAAGATAGTCTTGCAATTTAATCAATTATTTGTTAAGATATCCATGTTATGGCGGAATTGGTGAAGTGGTTAACACGGCAGATTGTGGCTCTGTTATGCGTGGGTTCGATTCCCACATTTCGCCCCATATTGAATTTTACGC